>JABDJY010000245.1 GCA_013003285.1 Alphaproteobacteria bacterium
CCCCGGCGGGAACCGAGGCAACGTTTACGGCCGCAACGGCCGGTTTTGGTCCAGATGTGAGTTTCGGCTTTTGCGGTAGCGTGGTAGAGGGAAGATCAGATTTTGGTTGCACCCGCGCGGTATCCGACACCACTTTCTTGTCTGGTTGGCGACCACTATCACCGCGCACATTGACACCGTTGGCTGCGGCACGATCAAACCAGAACTGGGCCTTCGACAGGTCTTTACGGAGGCCGCGGCCGAGCTGATAGAAAATCCCCAGATTGTACTGGGCCTTGCCGTGATCTTGGTCAGCCGCCTTACGCCACCATTCAGCCGCCCGCGCATCGTCGCGCGGCACGCCGCGGCCATCGGCGTATAGGACACCCATATTATATTGTGCCTGGGCGTGACCCTGGCTGGCGGCGAGACCGTACCAACCAGCCGCCTCGCTGGGATCTTTCGGTACGCCGAGCCCTTCTTCGTAGATCGCCCCGATATTGAACTGGGCTTCCACATGGCCGTTCGCCGCCAGTGGTCGCCACTGGGCCACAGCGGCGGCAAAGTCGCCGGCACGCGCCGCCTCTAGCCCTTTTTCGAAATTCTGCGCGACAACCGGTGCTGCGTTCAGCAACAGCAGCAGAGCCGCAAATACTAGCGAACGTGGGTAATTCATGATCGCCAAGGTAGCACTTATTTGGCGCTGACTGAACGATAACAGTTCGCGCCGCCGTATATTTTCGCCAAGTACATCGCTGTTTTTATGATAATTCAAATGACGCGTTGTTCGGAGGAACACCCATGTGGCGCATCATTGCGTATTTCGTACTCGTCAGCTTTGTCGGAATCGGCGGGGGTATTGGCGTCGGATTCTACTTCTTTCCAATCGCCTTTCCGCCGCCCATCGCGAACGAGTCTCTAGACCCCAGCGAATTGCTCGCGGTGATTGCCACGGGCCGGTTCATCAACACCAACAAACTGGACCCGGTGCATCGCGGTGCCGGCAGCGTCACGGTCTTACAGCGCACCGTATTCCTGGGAAGCGATTTCGAGGTCAGCCCAGGGCCCAAGTTTCACGTCTATCTGGTGCCCAAGGAAATGGTCCGACGCGCCCGCGATGTGAAGAACACCGACTTCATCGACCTCGGCCCTCTGCGGGCCTTTAAGGGCAGTCAGAAATACACCATCCCGGCGACGATCAATATTACCGAGTACAAATCAGTAGTTATCTGGAACGCCGTCTTCGGCTTCCTCGTTTCGCCGGCAGATCTGAAATTCTTGTAAGTCCCTAAACTGTCGTTTGCGTGACCACGGTGGGCAACTCACCTTCAATCTCTACCTGCTCGTCTTCAAAAGCCATATCCGCCGCGATAATCTCGCCGCGCTGCAAGTTGGAAAAGAATGTCCGCCGGGAAATATGGCCGCTTTGCACCGCCTGGATCAGCGCCACCAGCATTTGCGGTGACATGGGGGTGGGCAGATAATCGGTGTTCAGCGCGATACCGGTCTCGTCGCTGGCCGCGATCCAATCGCGCGCGATGACCGTCGCTTCGCTTAACGCGCGGGCCACCGCCTGCGCCAATGCGGCCAGCGCACTGTTTTCGCCTTGCCGGTGCATGCTCGCGGTCTCTGCCGCTTCGGCGGCCTTTTTTTCCGGGAACAGCATACGCGCGCCAAGCACCGCCATTTGCTGCTCCTTGCGATCGAGCAAGTGTTCCAAACTTGCCAGCCCACCGCCGGTGAATTCCAGCATACCCACCTGCACATCGTTCTCCGGCGCATGCCAAACAACGGTCGGTCCGATCGTTGCCGGCGCCTCGGCGGTGCCGAAGACATAGGGCGTCGGCAGTCCCACAAAGTGGGCGCCGTGCTCAAGATCGGCGGCGCTTCGAAAGTGCGACAGGTTGACGTTTACAAGGTCGAGTAAGGGCGGTTTGGCAATACGGGCTGCCGTATCGCGCGGGCCAACGAACCGAAACGGAAGAAAGTCCATCGGCACGCCGCCCTGCTCGGGAAATATTTCGTCGCCGTGAGGTACCCATTCCTTGTCGTCGTCCTGGCGAAACAGGCGCTGGCGATACTGGCCCTCGACCAAATCGAGGACGCGGATCTGATCGACCAGAGCGGAATCGAATTCGCCTTCGCCGGCGACACTCTGCTCAACCCGCTCGAACAGGCGCACTTGCACCAACACGGTGCGATTATCGATGCTGCCGACCCGCCAATTGAGAATATCCTCGGCGCGATAGAAGCGTAGAAATGGCCGCCGCCCCATCCGGCCCGCCTGCGCCAAGGTTATGTCGGCGTCGGCGGCGCGGGGAAAGTCGACGATGACGCCACCTCGCCCCGTAATGAGAACCTCTTGCACGACTTGCTCGGCGAAGGCAGCCAGTGAGACGCCCTCGAAGGTGACATCGGCGACGAAATCATCCATCGCCGGCGGCCGGCTGATAATCGGCGCACGGCGAAAGATCATGCCCGACAATCCATCGACCGTCCGCGCCGTGGCGTTAAAGTACGGTGTGCGCTTGAGATAAGCGGCGTAGTCGTCCTTGCCTTGTCCTTTGAGCATCGGCAGATATTCGTCGCGCCGGGCTTTGACCGCTTCTTCCCCGGCGGCGGCATCGCGGGCCTTCGCCCACTTGCCGGCAAACTCGGTATATTCAGGATGCGGGGTGTCAACGGCCATCAATGGCCCTCCGTGGCATGGGCCGTGACCTCGCGGGTCACGAGCGGGAATTGGCGCGCAATGTAATATCCAATGGCGTCGCTCAAATGAGTCAGTCCGGGGTCGACCTTCTTATCAATCTCGCCCGCGCCGCCGGCGAGAAGGCGTACGCCCTCAAAATCTTTCTGCACTTGGGGCGCCGTCACCGGATCGACCATGAGGCGCACGTCTCCGGCGGCGCTCTTGAGGCGGGCATTAACCGCATTGACGCGTACCCGTTCCGGCGGATTGGCCCGCGGCACCGAGAGCCGCAACCGCGACCCAAATAGGGGGGAGAGTTCAGCTCGGATCAGATCCCAGTCGGAACCCAGGACCTTCGCACTCCCCCGTGCGCCACCGGTAGAGTCACTATGGCAAATCACCCTGCCTTGGTGGCCACCCCAATCGGCAATCAGGCGCCGGCAGACAGCGGGGGTGGAGCTGTTGCGCGGAATATGGACCTCGCCGATGACGCCAGTGCCGGATAGACCGTTGGGCAGCATTTGTTCCTGTACAATCGCGGCAATTTCGGGCGCCACATTGAAATCGAAACAGAAGACCAAATCAGCACGCGGGTCGTATTTCAAACGGGCGCAATGGGTGCCTTCGGCGAACGGGTAATAGGCCTGCCCCTCGAAACTAACAAAACTCGCCTCGTATTCCTGCCGATATGTCAGATCGTCAAGGTCGCGCCGGGCGGCAGCAATCTCATCCGGCGGCAGAATGTCGGCACTTATCCAATGAAAGGACGCCCAATCACCAACCAGTCCCGTCATCTGCGCGCGGGCAGCGCGGTCCAGGTCGTAATAATGGTTGCGACCCTCCGGCACGCCGGTGAAATCGCACCACCCGCCACGATCGGACAGCGCCGGGCGAATATGTTCCGGCCACGCGCTGGCGCGCATATTGCCGTATTCATCCAGCACGCCGCCGTCCCAGGGCGAACCCTCGATACGCTCAGGGCGGTCGAGCCCGATCACCCAAATCTGCGCACCATTTATCAGCCGAATCATCAAATCGACTTCCGACGGTCGCCCTTTCAACAGGTGCCGCGGTATCAACAATTTGAGGTCGTCCCAAAAGATTCGCTTGGCTTGTTCGCGGGTTGGCGCACCGGCGAAGAATCGCGGCGGATCGAATTCGGTGCCGACCAGGGCCCGCTTCACCAGCTTTCGCTTGGCCAACTCGGTCTTGCCCGACCGCCGACCCGCCGGCACCGTGTTAAAGCGGCTGGGGCTGTTCCAATATGCCTGCTGGACCGGATGAAAGCGTAGCGGCGTCCATCTAGGCGTCAGCATCGGGATCCGAATTATCGTCATCCGGAGCTATGGCCAATTCGATCTGTTGCAGTGCGGCGCGTATCGCGCGGGCCAATGCGTTGGGATCGTCGGGCGTGTCTTCCGGCGCCAACCCCGCTGCCGTGGCAGCCACAGTCAAGGCTAACAACTGGGCCCGGCGATTTTCGAACCGGTCGATGCGGGTGGTGATGCGGTTTATCTCATCTTGTATACGCGATAGCCCCTCGCTTTCGCCGCTGGCGATGAGTCTCGCCTCCGCCGCCGCCGCGCGGCCGAGCCGCAGCCGGCATAGTTTCAACTCATCATCGACAGTGCCCACCGGCAATGCCGCGAACAAGGAGGTCTCGTCAGGCAAGACGGCGGTCGTATAAGGCGCCGGCGAAGATTGTTCGGTATCATTCGGCGTTTCGCCGATTGAGGATTTCCCGCCGTGCAGTCGGCACCGCCCGTACCGCGCCATCCGCATTGCGGCCGCGCGGCAGGCACCGCCAACACGCGTCGGCGCGCCGCACAGACGAGGCTCAGACTTGCTGCGGCCCACGTCCCATATCCAAACTTGTTGCTGATGATGTGCGGTGAACACGCCGGGTAAAACCCAGTTGGTTCAAATCGCGACGACCAAATCGCAGGCACTAAAAAAACCGCCTCGGAACTTCTCCCGGGCGGCAGTCCGTTTCCCCGCGTCTCGCGACCGTGGAAATACTTAGACCAAAAACGTCCCCGATTCGTCAAGTGAGAAATTAGCATTCGTGCAAACTCTGTAAAAAAACTTTCGCCATGGAATTTTTCCTAACGCGCCTGTGTTTTGATGCGGATGCAAGTGGCCACTACAATGTCCGTAATTAGCGGGAGATGTTGCCGTACGCGCAACCGGCCCAGGAAGCAAAATTATCGGCGGGGCCGGCGTGATCGCTATTGCTGTGTGGGGCATATCGGAAGGCCGGATGCCGACATTGAATCAAATGATCGGCGACATTACGGCCAACGAGACACCGAGGATTTTTGGGGATATATCCTCGGCCTTATCACTATTGGCGTTGTCGGAATTATCTGGGGCCTGATCACGAGCTTTCGCCGATAACGGCGGCACGCTAATGCTATAGGAATTGGTCATGCGAAATTCGTACATTATGGTCTTGGCTTCTCTGTCC
>JABDJY010000255.1 GCA_013003285.1 Alphaproteobacteria bacterium
GCGGTTTTCTTCTCCGTGATATCTTTTTCCATCACCCTGTTCCCCCTGACTGACGTTCTGCGATCAGATTGTTTTTCTGACTTGAAAGTTCTATTCCCAGCGCTGCGCCAATTTTACCCCTCGGCGATCTCGTTCACCAGGGTGCCGACCCGCTCGACCTCGATCTCGCAAATATCGCCCGGTTTCATGAAGATCTGCGGATCGCGCGCGAAGCCGACGCCGGCCGGCGTGCCGGAGGCGATGACGTCGCCGGGCTGCAATTCGACGATGTTCGACACGTAGGCGATGAGCGCGTTGATGTTGAAGATCAAGTCACGCGTGTTGGCGTCCTGCAGGGTCTCGCCGTTGAGGCGGGTGGAGATGTTTAAATTGTGCGGGTCCTCGATTTCGTCGGCGGTGACCATCCACGGGCCAAAGCCGCCGGTGCCGAAGAAATTCTTGCCCGGCGTTACCTGGCTGGTGTGGAACTGCCAGTCGCGCGCGCTGGCGTCGTTATAGCAGGAATAGCCGGCGACATGGTTCAGCGCGTCCTCGTTGGCGATATAGCGTCCGGGTTTGCCGATGATGACGGCCAGTTCGCACTCATAGTCGAGTTGGGTCACCTTCGGCGACCGCAGGAGCGGCTCGCGGTGGCCGACTTGGCAGTCGGCGAAACGCAGAAACAGCGCTGGGTGCTCGGTCTTGCTGCGCGGCACACCGGCGTCGATGGCCTCCTGCAGGTGGTCGGCATAATTGACGCCGGCGCAGAAAATATGCACCGGATCGGGGATCACCGGCAGATAGCGAATATCGTCGAGGCCATGATCGGGGGCTTCGCCGCTATACTGTGCCGCCGCGCCAATCTGACCGTCGGCGATCATCTGGCGCAGCGAGCCCACTCCCATCCGCGCAGACAAATCGACGATGCCCGCGTCGTTTACCAGCCCAACCCGCGAACCGGCGCCGGTGTCGAATGTCAATAAACGCATTTATTCTCTCTCCCTTAACGCTGCCGCCTGTGATCTTCAGCGCTGCGACATTTATTCGTACAGATACCGCGTAAAATCAAACGCTTCATCGAAGTTTAGCGCCGCGTCGAAGCGCTCGGGATCGCTGGCGAGGCAACGCATCACGCCGGCGAGTATACGCTCAGGCGTGGCGAATGCGGCCGTATAGTGTCGCAATTGTTGCGGGGTGCAGCCGCTGGTATTGGCCAATACCACGGCCAAAATACCGTGCTGATCCTCTACGATAAACGTTGGATCGTCGTCGAAGCTTGCCGTGCGGCTCAAAAACGGTCCGTGGTCGCCCATGACAATCAGTATCGAGGGCGCTGGATTTTCGCGGACGGTCTCGATCAGTTGCTCCATGATCGCGGTGAGCTCGGCTGCTTTGTTATGGTAGAGGCCGGCATAACGTTCCAACGCCTTTTTGTCGGAGCTGCGATAATCTAGCGCGGTGTGACCGATCGGGTTGACAATATAGTGGAGAGTGAAAGCCGGCTTGGTGTCCGGTGAGCCGGAGGACAGGCCGACGATATCGTTCACCCGGTCTGGCCATTTTCCTTCGGGCGCCGGCCCATCGAACAGGGTGCCAAAAGTACAAAAGCCGAAGAATTTTAACGCATCGTCGGAGGCCAGTGCGCAGAGGGTACTGTTGCGCACTGTTCGTGCTGGCTCGGGGATATAGGCGTCAACGAAAGGCCCGGGCCCGCCAAAATACTGTTGGTCGAAACCGGTTGAGATTTTGTATCCATTGACCCGAAAAACATGTGCCACAGGGCCGTCCGAGCGACCGGCGAAATATCCGAAGTCACCGTCGAAATCGGGGTGGGCCAAGCGCATCAGGCTGTTAAGCGACGGTCGGGTCGGTACGTGGCTAGCGAATGCGTTCTTGAAGACCACAACGGATTCATTTTCGAGCAAATCTTCATAGGCTAGGTCGGCCAATCCCATATATTTTTCAGCGAGAGAGCTGGCGCTTAGTGCATCAAAGGAGACGATGTGAACGTTGGGCTTGGTACGGAACTCGATTTTGCCGAAGGGCGCCAATCGGGTGGCCGTGTCCGGCGCCGCCGACGGGGCCAAAGCTAGTGTGGCGACAGGCCCTATCATCATCAGTGCCAATACCGCATTGGCGCCGCGTAGCGGCACAATGCTTTTGCCCGCCGTTGCGAACACAACTACGAATGACAACAGCGCGACAATTACGATGGCGATCTGGATAGGATCGGACCGAGATTGGAAGGCCCCGAGCAAAGACAGATAGAGCGCAAAGAGATTAAAAGTGCTTAAAACGCCCAACAAGGTGGTGAGCACCCACGCTTGTTTTATACGTAAGAGACCGGCGTAGACGACAAGAACTTGCAGTGCCAAAACCAGAGCGACCCAGCCGAACAATGGTAACCAAAACTGGCTGCTGAGTTCGTCGAGAACCGCCGCCAACGACGCGACGCCGCCGTTCAAGAATATGAGCGCCAACAGTAAGGTGGTGCCGCGCTTAGCGGCAACGCTCGACGAATAGTCGAGCGGCCGACCGTCACGTGCTAGATGCCAGATCAACGACACCAAAACGATAACGACGAAGGACACCGAAACGCCGATGATTTGGTCGGTTCGGGGAATGCCTGTGAGACGATAAACTGGGTCTTCCAGACCATGCGGCACCAGCATAAAGTTAGCGCCGACATAGACAATGTAGACGCCGTAAACCACCGCCAAAACGAATAAGGTCTTGCATAAACGGTTGGCCAGAACGCGGCGCGACAGCGAAGTAAAAGTCTTCATCCGGGCAGTCTAGCGTAGTTGGTTTGGACCGTAAAAAACCTTGTCCCTGTCTTGGCGTCGCTGTCTTAACGGCGGCTGAAACAAAACAATTCGCGTCCGCTCGACGAGACAGTTTCGTGGGCCACGATTTCGGCGCGGTTTTCGAGTGCCGCCATGAAAGTCTCGCGGCTGTAGGAGGCAAACACATCTTCTCGCAAGGCAAGCATGGTCACGACAGTGGGGTCGTCTTTGGGCACGAACTCGATGACACCCTTTGGCGCCATGCTAACGATAGAGGCGACCACTTCCTCAAGCGGCACATTTCGCGCGATCGCCAGATGGTGAATAACCGCTAAGGCCAGCACGCCGTCGGCCGCAGCGAGACGTTCGCCCAGCCCCTGCCGCTCGCGCGCATTCCAGCCAAGGCCAGGCGTGGGGTTTGCCAAATCCTGATATAGGGGCAGGAAATCGAGACCTTCCGCTGTGGCGCGTGCGAAGGCGCCGTCGAGGGCGCCATGGTCGCCGTCGAGCCCGACAACCCGCTGCGCGCCGTGGGCCAGCGCCGTCTGGCTGTAGTCGCCCGTGTTGCAGCCCAGATCGATCAGCAAATCGGGTAGGGCGTCCGCCGCGAAGCGCTCGACAAAAGCGTGCTTGGCTGAAGCCTCTGCGCTTTCATAGGTGTTGTCAGTTGCATAGCGACCCCATGTCGTATGCGAGACGCCGGCCGGCGACAGTCCCGCGATGAAGTGGCGGAGTTGCTCGAGAATGGCCCGGAAACGGCTGCGCTTGAGGCCGCATGAGCTCGCCGCCTGAGCTGCCGCGACGTCGCTTTCGTCCACGCGTCCCTGCATGCGGGCGAGCAGCACAACGTGGCTGAATAAAACCGGCGAAAATTTGTGACGTAGCTTTAGAAGCGATGCTAATTCGCCGATCTCAATGCCGTCGGGCTGACCGCGAAACCAAGCATGGAAGGGCACGCCCAATTTGGCTTGCAGCACCAGCGGGTTCAGGAACTGCTGGCAGAATTGGCGATGGGCGAGCCAGGGCTCGTCTTCCCGGTAACGGCGAAACGACAAATAATCGATGAACAGAGGCTTACCGCCGATGAACTGGATGTTAAATGCCGAGGCATCCGAGAGAGCGACACTCTGTTCCAGCAGCTCGAGCTGGATATCCAAATGCAACAGCGCCGCAGCCTTCAAGGCGGCGAAGGGCCATTCATACGGATACGATATGATCGGTATTTTCGGGTGTTCGAGGACTAAGTCGTCGCGACCGGCGCTGGGCAGATCAGTGTTCGTCACCTCGGTTGCCGCGATCAGCAGGCCCCGTTCGATCAGCCCTTCAAGCGCACCGCTGTCGCGTACCGGTTTGTATTCTGTCTGTCCGTGGGGCGTAACGGTTCGGAAAACCCGCTCGCCGACGATATGAACATGCCCGGAAGGATCCCGGTAGGAGCCGGGGTCAATTGTCATCGCTGCCAGTTTGGACGGATTCGGTTGGCGGCGGTGTCTCCTCGCTATCGCTTTTCGGTTTGTTCGGGCGGAACACACCCAGCACTTTGGCGATCGTGCTGCGGAAATAGAAACCGGCCACCGCGATGGCGCCGATAACGGCCTGCAGCGCGATACTCGCGGTGCCGGGATCGATATAGGCATATGCGGGTCGGATGGTCGCGATCGCAAGTAAAGCAGTAAGGAATACTATTCGAGCCATGGGGCGTCCGCCTTTGGCAGTTGGCAATAATTCCAATTTCTAGACTATGTCATACGTCCATCGACGCTTACAAAAACTTAACAGATTCGCCCGGTAATTCTAATTAACGGTGCGAAATCAAGTATTTCTGCGGGAGAAAATGGTGCCGCCGGGAGGAATCGAACCTCCGGCCCCACCCTTACCAAGGGTGTGCTCTACCCCTGAGCTACGGCGGCACTAGGCTGGTACTTGGTCGGTACCGGCGGGTTATGCCATAGGAATCTCCGGAGCGGCAATAGCCCTGTCGTTGCCGGTCTGGCTTGCCTTCGCTCCGACCTGCTGGTGCAATGGGCATTCGCGGCGATAGGGGGCAGTAATATGTTCGAACGATTGAAGCAGGAATTGGCGCGGCACCGCCAGCGGCCGTTCCTCGAGGCGGCCATGGCCGGCTGTGCGTTGATCGCCTCGGCCGATGATGAAGTGAGCTTTTCCGAACGCACACGCATGGATGCGGTGCTGGAAAGCCTGGCCGAGTTGCGCATATTTGACCCGCACGAGGCGGTCGATCTGTTCAATGCCCGCATCGACGCACTTAAGGCCGACCGGGAAACCGGCCAAGCCGAAGCGTTCGATGCAATCCGTCGCGGCGCGACGGCCGACGGGGCGCCGGAACTCCTCGTACGTATCTGTGTGGCGATCAGCCTGGCCGACGGTATATTCGTCGCCAACGAGCGGGCCATGCTGGGCTTGATTTGCGCCTCGCTTAACTTGGCGCCGGAAGCGATCGACGAAGCTCAGGCGGTGCTGTTCACATAGGCGTCGAGGCGCTGATGCAGGGCGGCGGTTTCGGCCGGCGGCAGGAACGCCGCATCGAAACTATTGCGGATCAGCGCGATAATGTCGTCTTGGCTTAGATCCAACGCCGCTGCCGTCGCCGAAAAATTCTCATTCATATAACCGCCGAAATAGGCCGGATCGTCGGAGTTCACCGTCGCCTTGAGGCCTGCCTTGAGCATGTCCTTCAGCGGGTGATCGGCCATGGTTTTGAAGACCCCCAGCCGGACGTTCGACAATGGGCAGACGGTCAGCGGGATTTCGGCTTGTACCAGGCGCGCGACCAGGGCCGGGTCTTCCACCGCGCGCACCCCATGATCGATGCGCACGACTTTCAGAATATCCAGTGCGTCGCTCACATAGGCCGGCGGGCCTTCCTCGCCGGCATGGGCGATGACGCGAAACCCTTCGTTGCGGGCGCGGGCGAAGACCCGGGCGAATTTCTCCGGCGGATGTCCCAACTCGCTGGAGTCCAGCCCGATGGCGATAATCTTGTCGCGATGGTCGAGACCCTGGTCGAGGGTGCGTTGCGCCGAAGCTTCATCGAGGTGGCGCAGGAACGACAGGATCAATCCGGCGGACATGCCGAACTCGATCCGCGCGTCGTCGAGGGCACGGGTCAGGCCTGAGATCACCGTATCAAAGGCGATGCCGCGATCGGTATGGGTCTGCGGGTCGAACATGATTTCGGCATGAATGACATTTTGCGCATGGGCTTTTTGCAAATAGGCCCAGGCCAGATCGTAGAAATCCTGCTCGGTCACCAGCACGTTGGCGCCGGCATAGTAGATATCCAAAAAGTCCTGAAGATTGCCAAATTGGTAGGCGGCGCGAACCTCGTCGGTGGAGCCGTAGCCGGTGTCGATGCCGTTCCGCGCGCCGAGCGCGAACATCAGTTCCGGCTCCAACGTGCCTTCGATATGCAGATGGAGTTCGGCCTTCGGGACGTTGGCGATAAAATCGTCGAGTGAGGTCACTGGAATTTCCTGCGCCAATATTGACGCCGGACAGCGTAGAATAGGGACCGACGCCACGCCAAGGCCGCAAAAATAATAGGAGACGACATGCTAAAACTCACCAATCCTGACACGCTGTATGCGCCGCCGAGCAATTACAGCCACATTGTCGAAGTTCCCGGCGGTTCCAGAATGGCATTTATTTCTGGCCAGGTTGGCGCACGCCCCGATGGCAGTTGCCCGGAAGATTTCGCCGAACAGGTCGAGCAGACCTTGAAGAACCTC
>JABDJY010000266.1 GCA_013003285.1 Alphaproteobacteria bacterium
AGCGATACATCCAAACCAACATAATGCTTCATGGTCGTTCTCCTCAGCGGCTTCTCGTTAAGAGGTCAATCTTATCTGACCTCCAAAGCCCCTGGAGAACGGCCGCCGCAATTACGCCATGTCCGCTTATCCGGCGATGATGTCCGGTGTTGGGGGTAAAGCTACCGTAATTTGGCGTCGGTGACCACGACCGGAATAGACCCAGGGCGGACGTCATTCGCTTTGAAGATTATTTGAAGTCATTGCCGTGTTGTCAGTATCTATAGACTGCTGCGTGCTCGGCTGTGAAAGTCTCGCCATACAAGCCCACGGACTTCTGATCAGGCCGTAGCATAGGTCGCGAGCGACGCCCTAAAAGCATATTTTCAATTGCCTCGCTAAATGAATCACCCTCGAAATAGAAGGCATCGTGAATCAGACTAAGGCCAAAACAACGCCCGGTATCATCTATATACATTTCGCAATGTCCATTGTGGACTTCAGTGATTCCAATCAACTCTTTGCTCAATAGTTTGCTCCAAATGGGAATAATCGAATTGACCGGCCAAATCTCATGAAAATTCACGTCATCCTTCGCGCATTCTTCTCCATCTCCTGCCTCACCAACTTTAAGGCCACCAAATTCTGCCAGAACAATAGCGGCGGGATGGGTGGTGAGAATCTTTGTTGACACGGTCGTATTCCGTCCTGGATGCCACCCAGCAGTCTTAAAAAGAGTGCGAACGCTTGCCGGCAACTCATTCATGGTCACACTTGTATCCGATGTTTGCTTACGGTGTCACCATTGGCCAATGACTGCTTCTGGCAAAGAACTGCCGTCAGCGGGCACCGAAAATCACGACTGTTTTAGTCTCATAAGCGGACGTGGACATTTCGAGAACTAGGTTTACGCAGCCCTAAGGTCGGGTCGGCGACCCAATTAGACGCCCCGCCGCAACCGGCCGCGCGCCTACCAGTTGTTGCGCAGCTCGCGCAGTTTCAAGAACACCGATTTTTCGTCGGGGCTGTCGCCTATGTCGGGGAACGACGCCTTCACCCCGGCGATCACCGACGGGCTGTCGAGGCGCAGGAAGGTGTTGATCTGCCGCTCCTCGCCCAAGGTGGTGATCTTGGCGTTGTTGGGGTCCTGGTCGCCCAGTTCATCCAGCAGGTCCCGGGCGGCCTGATTGTCGGGCTCCCGATCCAACGTGAAGCCTAGATTGTTGGCCATATATTCGTGGCCCGGATAGACCTTTGTGGCGTCGGGCAGGGCGGCGATTTTCGCGGCGAAGGTGGCGTAGAGCACGTCCGGGTCGCCGCTGCGGCAATGGCCGACCCCGGCATTGAACAGCGTGTCGCCGCACAGCAGGTGCGGCGTGTCGCTATGGCCGAACAGCGAGATATGGATCGGCGTGTGGCCCGGCGTTTCCATCACCTTGAACTCGCCGCTGGTGCCGATCTTGACCACGTCGCCTTCGCGCAGTTCCTCGTCGATATTGTCGATGCGCCCGGCCGCATTGGCCGGCCCCAGCAGCTTGGCGCCGGTCGCCGCGATCACCGCGTCGTTGCCGCCGGTATGGTCGCCATGTTCATGGGTGTTGAGCACGCGGGTCACCTCCCAGCCATGCTCCTTGGCGGTGGCCAGGCACATGTCCGGGTCGATGGGGTCGATGGCCACGGTCTCGCCGGTGTCGGAACAGGCCACCAGGTAGAAGAAATTGCGGCCGCCGTTCCCGGTCCAGATTTGTTCGATGATCATGGCAAGTGACTCCTTCGAGTTTGGCGATGTTGGCTTTTCTCTATCTTAATCCGATGGCTGCGGTGCGGCTATGGGCCAGATCTAGGGGCCAGGCCCAATCAGGCCGAAGCGCACCAGCAGGCGGAAGATGATCGGCACCACGATCACCACAATGCTGATGCGCGCAATATGGTGGGTGGCGACGAAGGCGGTGTCGATGTCCAGGGTCAGGGCGATCAGGCTCATCTCCACAAGCCCGCCGGGCGAGAAGGCGAGCACCAGCGACGAGAAGGGGAAGCCGGCGATGGCGCCCAGCGCCAGCGCAAACAGCACCGTAATGGTCAGCAACAGCAGGGTCGCGAAACCGCCCAGGCGCACGATGCGGCCCAAGTCGCGGAACGTCAGGCCGGCGAACCGGGCGCCGACCGACGCGCCGAGGATAACCTGCGCAATCGCCACCACGACGGCCGGGGGCGAGGCTTCGGTGAAGCCCGCCAGATGGACCGCGGCGCTGGCGATCATCGGGCCCGTAATGTGGGGGGCGGGGATGCGCAGGAACCGCGCGGCATAAAACCCCACAACCGCGCAGCCCGTCAAAATTAACATATCGTTGGTGCCGATGGCGCCGGCGTCGCCGCTGGCGAAGGTGCGCACCGTCGTCCCCAAATCGCCGAATAGGCGGAAGAAGAACGGCAGCACCATCACCACGAAGAAGATGCGCGTGGTGTGGGACACGCTGATCTGGCGCTCATCGGCGCCGGCGTTCTCGCCCAGGATGATCATCTCGTTCAAGCCGCCGGGCACGGCGCAGAAGAACGCGGTGCGCGGATCGAAACGCGCGACGATGCGGTAGTAGAAGAACGTCGCGATCGTAGCGACCCCCACATAGGCCGCCAGGGACGCCAGGGTGATCGGCCAGCGCGGAATGCGTTCGAGGATCTCCGGCGAAAAGGCGCCGCCCAGCAGCACGCCGAGTACCAGGATCATCAGCATGCGCAGGCGCGAATCCATTTTAAGCTGGACCCCGCCAAGGGTGGTCATGCCGGTGGCGAACATGGCCCCCATCATCCAGGGCAGCGGCATATCCAGATAGCTGAAGATGGCGCCGCCGGCGGTGCCGATGACGATCGCCAGGGCGAACTTCGGCAGATCTTCGCGCCCCAGCTTGTGGACCGGCGACGGCGTGCGCGGCGGCGCGGTGTCCGGTGTGGTGGGTGGCGCGGCGCTGTCGCTAGTCATCGCCGGCCGCCAAGTCCCGGTAGCGCCCCAGCCGCACCGCCGTCTGTCCCGGCGCCAGGCGGCGGGCCGGCATCACCAGAACGCAATCGTCATAGGGGGTGCGAATTTCCGCAGCCCCGTCCATGCCGATCACCGTGCCGGCGGTGGGGATCACCTCGAGACCGGAATAGTCGCCGGCAAACCGGCAATCCTCATGGCTCACCCCGACGGCGTCGGTCACATCGATCCATCTTTGTGGCACGGCCGGCGCGGGCAGCAGATGGGGCCCGGCGGTATCGGTATCGATCATGTCCAGTTGGGCCAGGAACCGGTAGGCGGTGTCGATGGCCATTGTCGCGGTCCCGGCGCGCCAATGCTGGCCGCACTCGACCAGCAGCGCGTTGCGCCCATCGTTGGGGTCGCTGAAGCCGCCATAGTCGCGCAGCCGCCGGCCGGCGCTATGGCCGGTGTCGGCGACGATCACCGCCGGGCTTTCCAACGATGCCGCCAGGGTGCGCCCTTTCGGCGCCGGCCCCGACAGGATAAGCGGCGTGCTGTTCGATTGCATGGAATGCAGGTCGAGCAATGTGTCGACGCTATCCACCAGGGGCCGCAGCGCGCGCGCCCGGTCGAGTTCGACGCTGCGGTGCGCGTTCGCCAACACATCGGGCGACCAGACCCGGTTCATATCCTCATCGACAAACCGCGACGCCGCCGGCCGCGCCGGATCGTATTGCGCCATCGCGTCCGGGTTGGCGAAAACCAGAGACAGGCGGCCGTGGCGCGGGCGGATGTCGTGTTGGAACAAATGGTCGAGGGCAATCGCGCCGCACAATTCGTTGCCATGAACGATGCCGCAGATCATCGCATGGGGCCCCGCTTGCCCGCTGTCGAACGTCGTGACGAACGGCACGCCCGTATTACCGGCCCGGTAGGGCTCGATATCGGGCGGGCTCAGTTCCACTATCTGATCGAATGGGGACAATTGGGTCACGGTCGGCGATGCTGGCGGGGACAGGGGGCGATTAAGGGGCGAACTGTTCTTTGAGGATACGTTCCTCGAGATTGGTCTCCGGATCGAACAGCAGTTGAAAACTCGACTCGCGGTCCTCGCTCACCTCGACCTCGACCACATCGCGGACTTCCGTGTCGTCCGCCGTGGCGCTAACCGGCCGCTTGATAGCGTCGAGTATCTTGAAATGAACCTGGGCGGAATGCGGCAACAGCGCGCCGCGCCAGCGCCGCGGCCGGAAGGCGCTGATCGGGGTCAGCGCCATGATCTCGGCGCTCAACGGAATGATCGGCCCATCCACCGACAGATTATAGGCGGTGCTGCCCGCCGGCGTTGAGACCAGCGCCCCGTCGCAGATCAGTTCGGGCATGCGCACCACGCCGTCGACGGTGATTTCAAGCTTCGCCGCCTGATAGGTCTGGCGCAGCAGCGAGACTTCGTTGATCGCCAGGGATTCATGCACCTTGCCGTCGGCGGTCGTCGCCCGCATGCGCAGCGGATAGAGCGTGCGGGGCTCGGCACGGGCCAAGCGCTCGAGCAAGCCTTCGGTCAGGTAGTCGTTCATCAGGAAGCCGATCGAACCCCGGTTCATGCCGAACACCGGCACCTTGCGCTTGATATAGCGGCGCAGGGTTTGCAGGACAAAACCGTCGCCGCCCAGGGCGACGATCACATCGGCGTCCTGCGGTTCGACGGCGCCGTAGATCTTGCTCAATTCGGCAAGCGCGGTCTGGGCATTGTCGAAATCCGCCGCGACAATGGCGACCCGATCGGTTTTGACGATGGTCTGGGACTCTTTCGCCGGAGGTGACACGTGCTGTGGTTTCCTTAGAGCTGGGGCGGTACGCCGATGGGCTGGCGTGTGGAAGGCGGAGTATAGCCTAGCGGCCGCGTCGAACCACTAGTTGCTATCTAGTTGTCATTTAGTCTCGGCGTCGCCAAAGTGCAGGCCGAAAGTTCGGATTCGATATATGGATCATAGGGATCGGCAAGTTTCAGCGCCCGCGGGAAAGGCATGGATATGAGAAAGACTGTTTTGTTTACCCTGGTGGTCGCGGTCAGTGCGTTCGGGCTGAGCGCCCCGTCCGCCGCCCAATCCGCCACCCGGTCTAACGACCGCCATGTGGACTATTACTATCCCGAGCCCGCCTCGCGCGAGGTCTATGAGGCGCGGGTGCCCACATTGCACGACAGTGACCGTCTGCGGCGCATCGGCTTTGTCACCGTGTTGACGGCGCAGATGCTCAAAAATCCCTATCCGCCGCAGTTCGCCATATTCGCCAAGGGGGCGGAATCGGAAAAGCTGATCGTCGCCGGCCTCAACGATAGTGGCTACAACACGCTGTTTCGCGCCCGCGCGCTGTTCGCCATGCTGACGGCCATG
The DNA here is from genome assembly GCA_013003285.1 of Alphaproteobacteria bacterium. Classification (GTDB taxonomy): domain Bacteria; phylum Pseudomonadota; class Alphaproteobacteria; order UBA6615; family UBA6615; genus JABDJY01. The sequence goes on from JABDJY010000266.1 coordinate 5,332, forward strand.
GCGCGCTCGACGCAGTTTTTCAAGGAACAGCCGGCGGCCGACCGCTACACCTTCTTCGATCTGGCCAAGCTGCTGGGCTTTGTGCAGATCACCTTCACCGACGGCGACCAATTCGCCCATCAGATCATCTTGGAATAGCGCCGCTTGCGCGGCGCGACCCCCTCCCCATCCCTCCCCCTTGAGGGGGAGGGTTAGGGAGGGGGGTGTCTAATAAAAAAGGCAGAGCCCGAAGGACGAGTTAATTTTGCGATAAACGTGAACGACGTCGCGGTTCAGCCGCCGGTCACGCTCATATGGCGGCCCACGGCGGGCTGGTTCAGCCGCCGGTCGATGATGAAATCATGGCCCTTGGGCTTGCGGGTGATGGCCTCGCGGATAGCCTGTTGCAGCGCCGCGTCATCGGTGTCGGTGCGCAAGGCGGCGCGCAGATCGGCCGCGTCGTCCTGGCCCAGGCACATATACAG
>JABDJY010000306.1 GCA_013003285.1 Alphaproteobacteria bacterium
TTCGGATCCCGCGTGCGGATCGGCGACATTGAATTGTCGGAAAATTTCGTGACCTCCGAACCCCTGTTGCCACCCGGCGTTGTCAGCCTTCTGCGGATCGGCAGTTTTAGCTTAAGCGTGGAGGAAACTTTCGGCACTGCGCCGGTCCAGCAGCCGGGCGGGCGCTGGGAATTACTGGAATTCGATTTCGGATTTGGCTTTGCCGAAGCCGCGATAGGTCTCGATTTGCGAGACTTCGAACTCACCTCCGACCAGGGCCTTTTTGGCAACAGCCGCGTATTCTATACGGCGGGTCCTGTGGTTGATGGCGAACGGCGGACAGATACTTGGCAGAGCATCACCTTCCAGGTGCGCCGAATATACGCGGTCACCAGTCCCGGCAGCCCGCCGACGGCGATCCAGGGCAATCATGATTAGCTCCGCGCCGCCGCTACAACTTCCAACCTTGCGTCCCCCCGCATTATCGGAGAGCATATGCCCGAGAACGAGTTCTCCGGACGGCGCGGCGCCGATGTTTGCGCTTTTATATTAATCGAGAAAAGTCCCGTAGCCGGTTGTTAAAAAATAATAATCATGGAGCGATAACATGAAGCATTGTTGGTTCCACCTGATGCCCTACACCGAGTTGCCGGAGGATTTTCGCGACAATCACGAATCCGTCTGGGTCGATATCGATTCGAGCCTGTTCGACCCCGAACGCGCCCACCACATGTACAACGATTTCCTCGACGAGATGGAGTACGCCGCCGAGATGGGGTTCGACGCGGTGTGCGTGAACGAGCACCATTCCAACGGCTACGGCCTGATGCCGTCACCCAATCTGATGCTGGCCTCGCTGGCGCGGCGCGCCAATCCGGAAACCGCGCTGTGCGTGCTGGGCAATTCCATCGCGCTTTACAATCCGCCGACCCGTGTGGCCGAGGAAATGGCCATGCTCGACTGCATTTCCGGCGGCCGGTTGATCGCCGGGTTCCCGGTGGGCTCGCCCATGGACACTTGCTACGCCTATGGCCAGAACCCATCGCAATTGCGCGAGCGCTACAGCGAGGCCCATGACTTCATCAAACGTGCCTGGACGGAAAAGGAACCGTTCTCGTTCAACGGCCGTTTCAACCAGCAACGCTATGTGAATATCTGGCCACGGCCGGTGCAAAATCCGCACCCGCCGATCTGGGTGCCGGGCGGCGGTTCGGTCGAGACCTGGCGTTGGTGCGCCGAGATGGAATATGTCTACTGCTACCTGTCCTATTACGGCTACAAGGCCGCCAAGGCGACCATGCAGGGGTTCTGGGACGAGATGGACCGGTTGGGCAAAGACCGTAATCCCTACCGTGCCGGCTTCCTGCAATTCGTCGGCGTCGCCGAGAGCGAGGCCCAGGCCCGCGAGATTTACCAAGAGCCTGCCGAATATTTCTACGACCGCTGCCTACGGGTCAGCGCGCGCTATGCCAATCCACCGGGCTATGTCACCGAAGCCACCCAGCGCGCCGGGGTCGAAAGCCAGATCGCCGCGGCCGCCGCCGGCGGTCCCGACAGCGTCGCCAACACCAGCGCGCGGCCGGGTATTCAGAAGACCACCTTGATCGACAAGAATGCGCGCGAATTCGACGCCATCGTGGATAATGGTTACGTCATCATCGGTTCGCCGTCGCGGGTGGCCGAACAGCTGCGCGAGGTCGTCCATGATCTGCGCTTCGGCCAACTCATGCTGCTGCTGCAATTCGGCAATATGAGCAAGGACGTGGCCAACAACAACACGCGCCTCTACGCTGAAAAGGTCAAGCCCTTGCTGGCCGATGTCTGGTCGGAATGGGAGAACCACTGGTGGCCGAAACCCATGTCGTTACCCAGCCGCGCCGCCACCAACTTCCCCAAACCCGCTATGGCTGCCGAGTAATCATGGCGACATTCGTACTGGTACAGGGTGCCTGGCACGGCGGCTGGTGCTGGCGGCGGGTATCCGAGCGGCTGCGCGCCCAGGGACACACCGTCTTCACCCCGACCCTGACCGGGCTGGGCGACCGCGTCCATCTGGCGACGCCTGACGTCGATCTCGACACCCATATTGCTGACGTTCTCGCACTGGTCGAAGCCGAGGAACTCAGCGATATCGTCTTATGCGGCCACAGCTATGGCGGCATGGTCATCACCGGCGTCGCCGACCGCATCGCCGAGAAAATCAGCTCGCTGGTCTTCCTCGATGCCTTCATCCCCGAAGACGGTCAATCTCTGTTCGCCATTCAAGGCCCGGAACGCGAAAACCTGTCGCGGGGAATGGCGGCGGAAAAAGGCGATGGCTGGATGATTCCGTCCTTTCCGTCCGAATGGTTCTGCCTCACCGACCCGGCAGATGCGGCCTGGGTCGACCGCCGCTGCGTGCCCCAGCCGATCGAGACTTTTGCCCAGCCGGTTTCTCTGACCGGCGCCTGGCGCAATATTACGCGGCTCAGCTACATCTATGCGCTGGGCTACAAGAACAGCCTGTTCGGCCCCTTCGCCGAGCGGGCCAAGGCCGACCCGGACTGGCATTATCACGAAGTTCCGTGCGGCCACGATGTCATGGTCGACATGCCCGACGAACTAACCGCGCTGCTGATCGAGGCTGCCGGCTAGTCCATCAACTGGCACTGAAATCCAGGTCACACCAGGATTCCCACAGCTTGGCGAGCGCCGCGTAATCGAGATCGCCCATGCCTTCACCGGCCGCAATCTCATAGGGCGTATGAGCCGCCAACATGGCGAAGAGCGGTACGCCGCAATCCTGGGCGGTTTCCAGGGCCAGCATGGAATCTTTTCGCGCATTGGCCACCGACATGCCGCCGGCATAGTCACCGTTCATAATACGATCGCGCAGCCGGTGCTCCAGCGGCCTTGTCACCCCGTCGACGCTGCCGAGGATATCGACCAACGCCTCCAGGGGAATGTCGAGCTTGCCGACCATGGCGCCGGCCTCGATCAGCACCACCATCAGCGCATGCATGACCGCATTGTTGACCACCTTGGCGCCGCTGCCCGCGCCGACCGGCCCCAGATGGTAGATCGCCTTGGCGACCAGCTCGAGTGCGGGACGGGCCTGCGCAACGGCGCCGTCTGTGCCACCGACCAGCCAGGTCACCTGGCCCGCCGCCATGGCCTGCACGCCGCTGCCG
>JABDJY010000342.1 GCA_013003285.1 Alphaproteobacteria bacterium
CGCAGCGACGCTCGCCACGCCAGTGTCACCTTTGCCGGCGGCGTAGAACTGCACGATTTCTATGTGCCCGCCGGCGGCGACGAGCCCGACCCGGCGATCAACGATAAATTTGCCCACAAATTGCAATTCCTCGACGAGATGACGGCATGGTCGAGCGAACAGTCAAACCCGAAGGCGAAACGCATCCTGGTGGGCGACCTCAATATCGCGCCGCTGGAGAGCGATGTTTGGTCCCATAAGCAGCTTCTAAAAGTCGTCAGTCACACGCCGGTCGAGGTCGAGCGGCTGCAGATATTGCAGGACTCGCACGATTGGGTCGACGCGGTGCGCCATTTCGTCCCCGAGCCTGAACAACTCTTCAGCTGGTGGAGCTATCGCTCGCGCGACTGGCGCGAATCCAACCGTGGCCGCCGCCTCGACCATGTCTGGGTCACGCCGGCACTGACCAAGGGCCTGAAGAGCGCCTCGGTGTTCGCCGAGGCCCGCGACTGGATCAAGCCCTCCGACCACGCCCCGGTGGTCGTCGATATTGATATTTAGAACGAACGTAGGGCAGCGCCTTGGGCCCCTTTCCTTGAGGGAGAGGGGTTGAAGGGATTGGAACCTATCTCCAACACCACATCCTGAGCCTGTCGAAGGATGAGGAATTATTTTTCCCTCAGTCGCCCACCCGGTACATGAAATAGCGTTCGGCAGGGACGCCGTCGGGTAGCGGCAGCGACTGCCAATCGTCGGTCGGCAGTTTCTGGTCGCTGACGACCAGGCCGCCCGGGCGCACCAGGGATTTCAGCAGAGGCACCAGCTGGCCGAACAGGATAGTGTCGGTCTCCGGTCGGCCGCTGCCGATGTCGCTATGCACCAACGCCGCCGTACGGCCCAGGCGCGCCGCCGCGTCGGGCAGGCGGTCGACCACTTCGCCGAGAAAAATATGGTCGTCATCGGGGATGCAGTCGGGATGGGCGGCGACCTTGCGCTCGAAAACATAAATATCGCGCTCGAAAAACAAGGTACGCAGATGGTCGTAGGTGCGCCCATTGCCCAACCCAAGCTCCAGGATCACGCCGGGCACATCCGCGATCTGCGGCGCGGCGGCGTTGAGGCAATCGCGCTGCGCCGACATGCGCCGAATAAAACTATCGAGCCGGCTCATGGAATAGACCGGGGGATAGACCCCGTTATCGGATCAGCCATTCGAGCTGGCCAAGGCGTCGCGTAGTTGGTTGGTCGTGTCATCGAGGCGTGAGGCAAGCTCGCGCATGATCTCGACCGACATTTCCGGAAATTCGGCAATCAGGCGGAAAAACAGATCCTTGGAGATGCGCAAAGTCACCGTGCGCGATTTCGCCCGCACCGTGGCCGTCCGGGGCACATCGCACAGGATGGCGATCTCACCGACAAAATCGTTCCGGCCCAGGGTCGCGACGTTGAGCTCACCCGATGGGGTATCGACCAGCACGTCGGCCTCGCCCTCGATGATCAAATAGGCGGCGTCGCCCATATCGCCCTGGCTGAAGAACAATTGGTCGGCCTCATAGGTGATCCGCTCGCTGGTGAACGCCAACAGCTTCAGCTTCGAGGGCTCAAGCTTGGCGAACATCGGAATGTTGCGCAGCAGTTCGACTTCTTCATTCAGGCTCATTGTGCGCCCTCCGCCGTTTCGGCATTTTTTTCATATTCGGTTTATCCTATCCGCATTCAGGCAGATTGCAGCATTTCGTGCAAAGCCGTGCCGTCGCGGTTCAGTTCATCATACGCGCCCTGTTCGGCCACCCGGCCATCGGCAAAGACGACGACGCGCTCGAACTTCGCCGCCATCGACACCCGGTTAACAATCCAGACAACGCCCTTCCCGTCTCGCGCCTTCAGAATAGCCTCCGCGATACGGTCTTGTACGGAGGGGTCCATGGCCGACGTCGCCTCATTGGCGATCAGCAAATCGGGGCCCTTCAAGAGCGCGCGCGCCAGGCTCAGTTTCTGACGCTGCACGCTGGACAGCCGGCCGCCGCCGACCCCCACCTGGAATTCCAACCCCGCCTCCATGACACTGCCACGCAGGTGCAGATCGTCGAGCGTCTCGGCGATCAGTGCGCCCACCCGGTGCGGCCCCTCGGCCTGGCCGTAAGCCAGTTTGCCGAACAGGATATTATCCTGCAGCGCCGCCGCCGCATTGTAGGTCTCGGCGTCGAAGAACTCGACCGCGCTGGCAAGCTCGGGCGGCAGATCGGCGGCGAACCGGTCGCGCGCCGTCAGAAGTTTCTGCTGCAGTTCCTCATCGACAATACCGAGGCGATGCTGCGCGACGACCACCTTGAACGGCAGCGACATCAGGGCGACCCGGTCTTCTTCGGTCATCTCGTCGTGGGAGCGGCGATCGGTGCGCGACAACAGGGTTCTGAATTCGGGCAACTCGTCGGAGCTGATGAACGAATATTGCTCAAAGAATTCATGGCCCGGCGGCAGGTCGGCGAAGATTTCGATCATGGTTTCGGCGACGCTGCGACCGGCCGTGATGAGATCGTCGACCAGACCGGACTTGCGCAAGGTCTCCAATACATAAGGGTGTTGCGGCAACCAATTGATGTCGAACGTGTCGCCGACCGGCGTGCCGAACAGCAAATTCTCGGCGACCGAGGCGTTGGTGTTATAGGCGCCCCGGTCGAACAGCTCGACCAGATCGGCGTAGGCGGGTTCGCGCAACCGGTCGGCCATGGCCGCGCGCGCCTTCAGCACCGCCTCGGCAATGTCGGGCCGTTCAGCCGGGTCGATGGTGCCCCGCAGGCCCAGTTGATAGACGTCGTCGGACAGTTCCACGATGTCGAATATCTCGAGCATACGCTCGAATAGCTCTTCCGGCTTCTCGACCCCGGCAGCCTCATAATCGATCCAATCGGCCTGATAATCATGATCGATATTGCCCGCCCGTTTCGCCTCGGCGGCCTCGGACTCGCGGTTCTTGGCCTCATCCTCGTCATAATCGGGCAAGTGCAGCGGCCGGTGTTTGAGCCCATAGACCAGATTGTCGCGCACCGAGGCGGACTGCAGAAACGGCGTGTTGCTGGCATAGGCAATGCGCCGACCAATGACGGATTCCGGCAGCTCGACGAAGTTTTCGCCGCCCACCGATATGCGCCCCCCCGTGGGCACCGCCAGGCGCGCCAAGAGTAGCGCCAGATAGTCTTTACCGCTGCTGCCACCACCGACCACCGCGACATTGCTGTCGCCGGCGAGATTAAGCGTGACCCCGGCAATCCGGCGCACTTCGTCCTCGTCCACCAGGCTCACATTGGTCAGCTCGACGGCGCCGCTTAGGGTGTGCTCGCCCTCGGGCTCGGTGTGCTGTAGCGCCTCATCGAGCATGCCGTCGGGATCAAACTGGCTCACAACTTGATCATATTTGACCCGGGCGTCGGCCTGCTGCTGGTACCAGTTCAGCAGTTCCTTCCACGGCGTCGACATGTCTTTGTGGGCGCCGATGACCGCAACCAGGGCGCCGATGGTGATATCGCCCTCGATCACCAGAATGCCGCCGAACAGGTAGAACAGGAACGGCGCCAGCTTATCGAGAAAGTTGTTGAGGAATTTGATGGTGTATTTGCGCCGGAAGATCTCGTAGCGAATATTGTAAATTGCCGCCAGACGGTCGGCGAACCGAGTGAGCTCCAGGTTCGAGGTATCGTTGACGTGAATATCGACAATGCCGTTGACGGTTTCGCCCACATGATCCGAGAGCCGGCGAATTTCCCGCAGCCGCGCCTTGCCCAACGCGCTGACTTTCTTTTGCAGGCGCGGGACGATGTAGATTTGGACCGGATAAAGCGCCGCCGCCGCCAACCCAAGCAGCGGGTCCTGGACAATGATAAAGCCAATGGCGACGATCAACTGGCCGCTTAAAAATATCGGATCGACCACCGCGCCGACAAAAAAAGCGCCAATCGGTTCGGATTCCGCCGTGATCATCGAGATCACTTCACCTTGACTGGTGCGCTTGAAGTGGGACAGCGGGAAGCGCAGAACGCGCGAAAACAACGAATAGCGCAGGCGCCGCAACAGCCGCTCGGCGGTGCGCCCCTTCGACGTATTGATGTGATATTTCAGCGCGTTATTGACGACCACCAGAAACAGGAAAAATACGCACAAGATGACCAGGAAAATGGTCTGCGAACCGCTGAAGTTAAAGTCATAGAGACCCAGCACCGACGCGGAAAAGGGCGGTCCCTCGCCGCCCAGGGCGCGGTTGATGATCTGCTTGGGAA
>JABDJY010000366.1 GCA_013003285.1 Alphaproteobacteria bacterium
ATTGCGAGCACTACGAATGCCGCGTCCCCGAGGACGGGTTCGATCCCGCCGGGTGCCAGTTGACCCTCAACAAGTGGATCACCGGCGGCGCGGCGGCGACGGCCCAATCGGTCGCCGACGCGGTGGATGGCTATAAGTTCGATCAAGCGGCGAGCGCCATCTACCAGTTCGTCTGGCACACCTTCTGCGATTGGTATCTGGAATTCGCCAAGCCGGTGCTCCAGGGCGACGACGAGGCGGCGAAGCAGGAAACCCGCGCCGCCACCGCCTGGACCCTCAACACCATTTTGCGGGTGCTGCACCCGTTCATGCCCCATCTTACCGAAGAACTGTGGGAGCAGTTCGGTGATGATGGGCTGCTCATGGCCAGCGCCTGGCCGGCGGGTGATGTGGCGACGGTCGACAGCGCGGCGGCGGCGGAAATGGACTGGGTGGTGCGGCTGATCTCCGAAATACGTGCGGTGCGCAGCGAGGTTAATGTGCCCGGCGGGGCCAAGATTCCGGCCATCCTGCGCGACGCCGGCGATGACAGCAAGGTGCGTCTGGCGACCCATCGCGATCAGATACTATGGCTGGCGCGGCTCGAGGATGTGACGCTGGACGGCGATATTCCGGAAGGCTCGGTACAGCTCGTCCTCGACGAGGCCACCTTGGCGCTGCCGTTGGCAAACTTTGTCGATCTGGATCAGGAACGCGCCCGCCTGAAGAAGGAAATCGACAAGCTAGGTTCCGACATGGCGCAGATCGATAAGAAGCTGGCGAACGAGAACTTCACCAGCAGGGCGCCGGAAGAAGTGGTCGTCGAACAGCATGAGCGCCGCGCCACCGCAGCCGACGCCAAGGAAAAGCTGCAAGCAGCGCTCGAACGCCTAACCGCCTAAGTCGACGGCGCGTCGGCGGCGGCGGTCGCGAGGGCCGCGGCACCGGCTGGCGCGGCGGGCTTGGTCTCGTCTTCTTCGTCTTCCGCATCCTGCGCCGACGGGACATGGACCGTGACTTGGCGGTGGGCGAATTTGATACCGTGCTCGGCGAAGGCCTGTTGGATCAATTGGTAGGCCGCCCGGCGAATGAGGAATTGCTCGCCGGGGATCGCCATGAACTTCACCCGCACGACAATGGCTGAATCCTCCATTGCAAAGACGCCCTGCGATTTAAGCGTTTGCAGGATATTGGGTCCCATATCGGGGTCAGCCTGCAGCTTGGCGCCGATCTCGCGGATGATCTTCTTTACTTGGATCATATTGGTGTCGTAGGGCACGCGGAATTCCAGCCTCATCACCACCCAATCGCGGCTGTAATTGGTAATCTTGCTGAGCTCGCCATAGGGGATGGTATTCACCGGCCCGCGATGGTGACGCAGACGCAGGCTGCGCAAGCGGATACCCTCGACAGTGCCTTTGACGTCACCCGTGTCGATATACTCGCCCATGCGGAAGGCGTCATCGAGCAGATAGAACACGCCCGACACGATATCGCGCACCAGGGTCTGCGCACCGAAACCGATGGCCAGGCCGACCACCCCGGCGCCGGCCAGAAGCGGGCCGATGTCCACGCCCAGTGACGACAGAATGATCATGGTCACCATGACGATGATGACGATGGCCAGGAACTTGCGCAGCAGGGGCAGCATGGTGGCGACCCGCGAGCCGGCCTTGCCGCCTTCGCCTTCCGACATGCCGCCATTTTCGCCGTCGGGTCCGACGCCTTCGGCGGCGAGCTTGAGGTCGATTGCGGTGCGGATCAGCTCCCAGCCGATAAAGGCGATGACCAGTACCACCACCACATCGAGCACCGCGCGCGCCAGGGTCCCGCCCATGGTCTGCTCGGCGGTAGCCCACAGGTTGATGCCCCAGATGCCGAGGATGGCCAGAAACGCCGTGGCGACGATGATCACCCGCACCGCGTGGTGGATTACCACCGCATAGGCATTGCGCGGCAGGTGAGCGTCGAACTGCGGCTCGGACTCGGCCGCCGACGATTCTATTGCTTCGCCGGTGGCCGACGCCTCGACGAGATCGGTTTCGACGTCGTCGTCATCGTGGGTATGGGGTAGAAAATGGTCGAGCAGGATGTGGGCGATGCGGTCGGCCAGGGGCACCGCGGCGATCATCAGTAGCGACAGGATCGCCGCCGTGGTTACCGAGGCCTGTTCGAGCAGCAGTCCGGCCGCCCAGGTCAGCCAGACCAGGGCCACATAGACGGTGGCGACCACCGGCCAGATGTCGGCGAGAATGGCGCGCAACCGGTCCAGCGTCGTCCCGTGGGCGGCCTTGCCGCGGATATAGGCGCCGACCGGCTGCCGGCTGTGCCAGACGAATGTGATGATCAGCCCGGTGATCACCAGCCCGACACCCATGACCATGAGCAGATGGGCTTCCTCGGGAATGCCCAAAACCTGAAACAAGCCGCAGGTGAGAAACCCGAAGGCGGTGATCGAGGCGATCCACATCAGCCAGCGGTGGCAATAGAGCGCAGCCGCATTGCTCAAGGTAGCGAAGCGCAGCGCCGGGGCGTAGGGGGCGATGACCACCCGCGACGCGGCGCCGACGAGACGCACCACGACAATCGCCGAGACATAGGTGATGACGAAGAGCCGCACGGTCTCGTCGCCCTCGAGCACCGCGAAGTAGACCGCCAGCACCGGCACCACGAAGGCGGCGATCGATAGCAGATCGAGCAGCGAGCGCAGGATCACCCGCACTAGGCGCACCGAGGCTTCATGGCACGGCGCCTCGACGATCCTGGCCCTGGTTTTCGCGGTCAGCCGGTCGAAGAGCCAGCTGCCGGCGAAGCCGATAACCGCCAGCGCGATGGCCCAACCGACCAAGGTGAAGAACCGGATGGAACGGTCGCCGCTGACTTTGTCGTAGGCCATGACGAAGGCGTCCGGCCCTCGTCGACCGCGCCGAATACGTCAACCAGGCGTTCGCTCAGCAGCAATCCCTGTGCCTGCATGCCATCCAGGAACGAGCCGGTGCCGCCGGTCTCATCCGCGCCGCTTTGCTCGGCCATGACCGCAAGCTGATCGATCAGGATTTGCCGGACTTGCCCATCGGTCATCCGCGCAAGGAAACCCTCCATCTCGGTCTGCGACATGCCGGCTGGCAGTTCCACCATGGCCGGCGCGTCGGCGTTCTGCGCCATCGCCGGATGTGCCGCGGTCGCAATGAGGAGAAATGCGGCGACAAGCGGCAAGGCTGCGAGGGAGCGCCAGTGAATCATCTGCTTACCTGTGAGTTGAACGGTTCTAGGTGGGGCTTCGAGTATACGCACGTGACTATTCGCGGTAACCCCGCGTTTGGGGCCAGCGCTGGTCTATAGATGCGCCGAGATGGCGAAAGGTTACAGCGCTTGTTACAGCGGTTGGCGAGTCCGCCACCTAGTCAGCGGCAGAAGGCGCTTGTATGCTCGCGGCCAATCGAACAATTGCGCTTTTTTGAGGAGAGAATCTGATGGACGGCAACGGATCCGCGAACGGCGAGTGGGACAAGTCGAAACTGCCCAGCCGGCACGTCTCGGTGGGCAATACCAGCGCGCCGCACCGGGCGTTTTATTACGCCATGGGGATGACGGACGAGGAAATCCGCCAGCCCTTCGTCGGCGTTGTGACCACCTGGAACGAGGCCGCGCCGTGCAACATCGCCCTGTCGCGCCAGGCCCAGGCGGCCAAGGTCGGGGTGCGCGAGGCCGGTGGCACGCCGCGCGAGTTCACCACCATCACGGTGACCGACGGCATCGCCATGGGCCATGACGGCATGCGCTCGTCGCTAGTCAGCCGCGAGGTCATCGCCGATTCCACCGAGCTCACCGTGCGCGGCCACTCCTACGACGCCATTGTCGGCCTAGCCGGCTGCGACAAGTCGCTGCCCGGCCTGATGATGGCCATGCTGCGCCTCAACGTGCCGTCGGTGTTCATGTATGGCGGCTCGATCCTGCCCGGCAGGTTCAAGGGCAAGGATGTCACCATCATCGATGTGTTCGAAGGGGTCGGCGCCAACGCCGCCGGGTCCATGTCGGACGAGGATCTGCACGAGCTGGAATGCGCCGCCTGTCCATCGGCCGGCGCCTGCGGCGGCCAGTTCACCGCCAACACCATGGCGTGCGTGTCCGAGGCCATCGGCCTGGCGCTGCCCGGGTCGGCCGGCGCCCCGGCGCCCTATGAGAGCCGCGACGATTACGCCGTGGCCAGCGGCAAGGCGGTGATGGAGCTGGTCAAGAGCCAGCTGCGCCCGCGCGATATCGTCACCCGTAAATCGTTTGAAAACGCCGCCGCCATCGTCGCCGCGACCGGCGGTTCGACCAATGCCGGCCTGCATCTGCCGGCCATGGCCAGCGAGGCGGGCATCGATTTCGACCTGTTCGACGTCTGCGAGGTCATGCGCCGCACGCCCTATATCGCCGACCTGAAACCGGGCGGGCGCTATGTGGCCAAGGATATGTTCGATGTGGGCGGCGTCGGCATCGTCATCCAGCAGCTGCTCGAGGGCGGCTATATGCATGGTGACTGCATGACGGTGACCGGCAAGACCCTGGCCGAGAATTACGGCGATGTGGTGTTCCCCATCGACCAGGACGTGGTGCGGCCGATCACCAATCCCCTGTCGGAAACCGGCGGCGTGGTCGGGCTCAAGGGTAATCTGGCGCCGCAAGGCGCGATCGTAAAGATCGCCGGGCTGCACAGCATTCAGTTCCGTGGACCGGCCCGGGTCTTCGAGCGCGAGGAGGATTGCCTGCAGGCGGTGCTCGACCGCAACTACGAAGAAGGCGATGTGCTGGTCATTCGCAACGAAGGCCCCAAGGGCGGGCCGGGCATGCGCGAGATGCTGTCGACCACCGGCGCGCTGTACGGCCAGGATATGGGAGAGAAGGTGGCGCTGATCACCGACGGGCGTTTCTCCGGCGGCACGCGCGGCTTCTGCATCGGCCATGTGGGCCCGGAAGCGGCGGCGGGCGGTCCCATCGGCCTGATCGAGACCGGCGACATGATCGTCATCGACGCCGAGGCCGGCACCCTGGAGGTGGAGTTATCCGACGAAGAACTGGCGGCGCGGGCCAAGAACTGGAAGCCCCACGCCAACAACTACCAGGCCGGCACCTTGTGGAAATACGCCCAGACGGTCGGCGACGCCCGCTACGGCGCCATCACCCACCCGGGCGCCAAGGCCGAGACCCACGTGTATGCGGATTTATAGTATAATCTTAGCCCGGCGCTGACCGTTCAGCGCCGCTAACGCAGGAGGACAGGCATGCTGCGTCGTTTGATCGATGGGGTGTTGTTAGCCATTCTGGCGTGGTTTTTTATTGTGCGGCTCGATGCCGGGCAGGTGGTGGGCGGGCTCGTCCTGGCCGCGGTAATCCTGTTCACCGGCTGGCGCATTTATCGTTTGTGGCAAAAGTATAAGCATCTGCTGGCGGAACTGGCGGCGGCGGAAGAGGCGCGGCTGTCCGACAACCCCAAAGAGGTCCAGCGGGCCGAGCGTATTCTGCGCTCGAGCCGCATGATGCATGCCGCCGATATGTCCCTGGTGTCGGGCTTCGTCCTCGGCTCGGCGTTGAGTGGCGGCCAAG
>JABDJY010000371.1 GCA_013003285.1 Alphaproteobacteria bacterium
GCGGTTCCATGCCGCAGGCCAGCATATGGCCGTGGTCGCGATAGGTGGTGATGACCGTGTCCTGGGGCTCGAGCGCCGCCTGCATGCCGATGACGACGGCTTCCTGGCCGATATAGAGATGGCAGAAGCCGCCGATCAGGCCCATGCCGTACATCTGGCCGGCCTTCTCCTCGAAGCGGCGGATGCGCAGCATTTCACGATAAAAGGTCAGGAGTTCTTCGGCGCTGTGATCGACGGCAGAGCTTTTCTGTTGTCGTCGGGATTTAGGCGCTGACTTGGCCGCTGATTTAGTCGTCCGTTTTGCGCTTTTTGCGCGCGCGCCTTGTGCTGCCGTCGCCATATTTGCTCCCCCTTAGGTCAAAACAGGACCGCCATCTACGTACGACAAGTAGGCGAACCCGGGCTTTTCAGCAAGTCACAAATGCCGAAAAAGTCAATAAACACGGGGAAATAGCAGGAATTTACTGGGTATTGGTTAATCGCTGTTTTGAGCCGAGAAAGATAAGTTCGCGGCAAGCCCCAACCCCGTGCCGATAATTACGCGCGACACCTAACCAAGGGGCGCAATCGAACGTTCGGCAAGTTTTTTTCAAAGCACCTTGCGTGATATTAACGGGATTCCTTTTTGGCTCGATGCGCCGCGGCCTGTGCGCTTCTAAAAGTCGACTGAAGTCGCGCTGGCGGTATCGATGCTTGCGACCAGTATCAAGATAACGCCCAGTGCAACGATAACGGCGATCAGCCGTTTCAAACTCAATTCGCCGTCGACGATTAAAAGACCAGGCCGTGGTGGCTCGCTGGCCTCCAGGCCGATCACCTCGATCTGACGTCTGATCTTTGACTGAAGCCGGAACAGGGTCGGGGCGAGTATCAAACATGCAAGCGCGAACGCGCCGACAAGCCAGATCCAGGGCGGCGTTGAGACGATCGCGTCTAACTGTTCCGTTGATGCCATAAAAAGAAAGCTGGCCAATATGATCGTTAATGCAAATGTTACGAATAAGAATGTGGCGAGAAACCCATACCACAGCCGCCCCTTCAGGAACGGTCCCAATACTTCATCCATGGCAGCGCGCTGTTCGGCCGACAATCGATACCCGCGGGCAAAGAGATGAGGATAAAAAATGTACTGGTCCCCGGCGGTTTTATAGAAATCGTCGAGTTGAAACCATCTTGCGGCCATGTATCGCTACCGTTCAGTGTTGCAGATCATTGAAACGTTGGCGTTAGACACTCGGCGGAAGATAAAATTGGTACGCGCGGGATAACCCGATTAGCGCGGGGGCGCGGTGATGATGACGATCTCGTCCGGATGGACGTAATTCAGCATGACCCGGGTCCGTTCCTCGAGCATGTCGGGGTCGAGATTGTCGGGGCGAAGCAGCGCGACCTGCTGGTTCAGTCGTTGATGGTCGGCGCTGGTCTCGGTTTGGATGATCTCGGCAGCGGCAACTTTCGACTGAAGTTCAAGCAGCGCGATAACCCCATGATTGCCTTGAATCATGTGATACGAGAAATAGGCCAGGACGAGCGCACCGAATACCGTCAACCAGATATGGCGTGCACGCAACCGAATATCTTCGAATACTGTCATAAGGCTATGGAATCACAATGGGATTCGCGTCGTCAAGCATTAAAGTATTTTCTTACGACTTATTCGGCAACACTGAGCGTCCGGCGTAACGTGCTGCAGGGCCTAAATTTTCTTCGATCCGCAGCAATTGATTGTATTTCGCCAGCCGGTCTGAGCGGCTCAGCGAACCGGTCTTGATCTGCCCGCAATTGGTCGCCACCGCCAGGTCGGCGATGGTGGCATCCTCGGTTTCGCCCGAACGGTGGGACATTACGGCCTTGTAGCCCGCCTTATGGGCGGTCTCGACCGCCTCCAGGGTTTCCGACAGGGTGCCGATCTGGTTCACTTTAATGAGAATGGCGTTGGCGACGCCCTTTGCGATGCCGTCGCGCAGACGGACCGGATTGGTCACGAACAAATCGTCGCCGACCAATTGCACCCGGTCACCGATTAAATCGGTCAAGGTGCGCCAGCCGTCCCAGTCATCTTCGTCTAGCCCGTCTTCGATCGAGACGATCGGAAACCGGTCGCACAAATCCTTAAGATAGTCGGCCATCTCCGGCGATCCGAGTTTCTTACCCTCGCCGGCCAGATTGTAGACGCCGTCGGCGTAGAATTCTGACGCGGCCGCATCGAGGGCCAGAACCACATCGTCGCCCGGTTTGTAGCCGGCGCCTTCAATCGCTTTCAGGATATATCCCAAGGCCTCATCGGCGCTTTGCAGATTGGGCGCGAACCCACCCTCGTCGCCGACATTGGTGTTGTGACCGGCCTCCGACAATTGCCGGCGCAGGGCATGGAACACTTCGGCGCCGATACGCACCGCGTCGGCCATATCGTCGGCGCCAACCGGCATGATCATGAATTCCTGAATGTCGATGGGATTGTCGGCATGGGCACCGCCATTGATGATGTTCATCATCGGCACCGGCAGGGTTCGGGCATTGCTGCCGCCGACATAACGGTACAGCGGCAATTCGGCATCTTCGGCGGCGGCTTTGGCGACAGCCAGCGAGACGCCGAGTATGGCGTTGGCGCCCAGGCGGGCCTTGTTGGGAGTGCCGTCGAGATCGATCAGTAGCGAGTCCAAATGTTCCTGATTGTCGGCGTCGATGCCGGACAGGGCATCGAAGATTTCGTTATTCACCGCGTGGACGGCGTCGAGCACGCCCTTGCCGCCATACCGTGACGGGTCACCATCGCGTAATTCGACGGCCTCATAGGCGCCGGTCGATGCGCCCGACGGTACCGCGGCGCGGCCGAAGGCGCCGGTTTCCAAAGTGACATCCACTTCGACGGTCGGATTGCCCCGGCTATCGAGGATCTCGCGGCCTTCAATGTCTGCGATCGCGCTCATAACTCACACTTTTCTTTATTGCTGGTCTGGATTTGGGGTTAGCTCAGGGTCACCGGGTGGGCCTTGGCGATCCGGTCGATTTCAAGCAGGGTCTCGACAATACCCGCTAACTCCTTGAAGGGGATCATGTTGGGGCCGTCGCTGGGGGCCCGGTCGGGATCCTCATGGGTTTCCATGAACACTGCGGCAACGCCGAT
Source organism: Alphaproteobacteria bacterium (assembly GCA_013003285.1). Classification (GTDB taxonomy): domain Bacteria; phylum Pseudomonadota; class Alphaproteobacteria; order UBA6615; family UBA6615; genus JABDJY01. Next base: position 3,128 of record JABDJY010000371.1, read on the forward strand.
CGCCACCGCCGCGCGGGCCAGCACCGGGGCAAATTCCCGCTGTCCGCCACTGGTCGCCCCCTGCCCGCCCGGTTGTTGTACGGAATGGGTCGCGTCGAAGACAACCGGGCAGTTGGTCTGGCTGGCCATGATCGGCAGCGCGCGCATGTCGGAGACCAGGGTGTTGTAGCCGAAGCTGGCGCCGCGTTCACAGACCATGACCCGGTCACTGCCGGCGGCGCGTGCCTTGGCGACCACATTCTTCATGTCCCAGGGGGCGAGGAACTGTCCCTTCTTGATGTGAAGCGCCCGTCCGGTCTTGGCAGCGGCGACGATCAGATCGGTTTGGCGGCACAAAAATGCCGGTATCTGCAACACGTCGACCACCGTCGCGACCATCGCCGCCTGGGCCGGTGAATGGATGTCGGTAAGCACGGGACAGCCCACCTCAGAACGCACTTCTTCCAGAATCGCCAGGCCCTCGTCAATCCCGGG
>JABDJY010000383.1 GCA_013003285.1 Alphaproteobacteria bacterium
CCATTTCGGCGCCTTCGCCGGTATGGCCGCCGGCCAGCACGGCACCGGCCTCCGCCAGGGTTTCGGTGGCGCCGGCGAGCAATTGGTAGAGATCCTCGGCGATCTTGTCGTCGCCGTCATGGGGCAGCATCACCGCGGCCAACGCCGAATGGGGCTCGGCGCCCATGGCGAAGATATCGCCCAGGCAATGGTTGGCGGCGATGCGCGCGAACAGATAGGGGTCGTCGATGAAGGCGCGAAACTGGTCGACCGTTTGGACCAGGGCTTTGCCCGGCGGCGGCAGCAGTACCGCGGCATCGTCGGGCGCTTCCAGGCCCTGGGCCAGCCCGTCCTTGCTCTGCGGCGGCAACCGGTCGAGGGCGCGGCGCAGGATCGGCGCCGGCACCTTGGCGCCGCAGCCGCCACAACGCATATCGTCGAGAACGCCGCCATCGCCGCTGGCCGAGCTCTCCGCTGCCATATCGGGCAATTCCTGATATTTGGCCATCCAGCGCCGGTCGATCCAGTCCTTCCAGCGCCATACCCAGCCGCCCGCCAGCGACAGGGAGCCGCGCGCGGCGATGGCGTGGCGGTCGCCGGTGGTGATCAGCGCCAGGGTTTGTTTCTGCGGGCGATAGGGTTTGAGTGGCGTACCGATGGCGGCGCGGCGCAGATTCTCCGCCAGATAAGGGCCTTGGCGGACGGCGTAAACGCCCGATTTGGGCAACGTGTAATTATCCATCGAGGCGAGATCGCCGGCGGCGTAAACATTATCGTGCGACGGCGAGCGCAGATTGTCGTCGACCCGCACAAAGCCGCGCGCGTCCAGCGCCAACCCGCTATCGGCGAGCCAGTGCGGTGCGCCACCGTTGGTCACCAGGATGGTGCGGTCGGCCGGCAGGGTCTCGCCGCTGTTCAAGGTCACGCTATCGGCTTCTATTTTGGTGATCCTGGTGCCGGTATGAACGGCGATATTTCGGTCGGCGATAGTGCGCAGAACCCGCCGCCGCGCCGCGGCGTTATAGCTCGGCAGCAAACTGTCGGTGGCTTCGATGATGGTGATGGATAAGTCATCGGGACTGTGTTTCAGGGACGCCGCGCCGCGGCGCAATTGTTGGTCGAGCGACAGCGTGAGTTCGACCCCGCCGGCGCCGCCGCCGACCACGACGATATGGTAGCGGCCGGCCTTGGCGGCGATGGCGTCCATCATGTCGGCCTGGCCGGCGAGAAAATTGTCGATGGGTTTGACCGGTAACGCATGTTCCGCGCCGGCGATGTCGATTGTTGACGGCGTCGATCCGGTATCGAGCGACAGCAGGTCGAAGCGTATCGGTGGCCGGCCGGCGATATGAACATTGTGGTTGGCCAACTCGAGCCCGGTCGCCGGCGCATGGATTAGGCGCGCGCCGGCGAAGGCGGCGAGGGGGCGCAGATCGATATGGCATTCGGGCTTCGTGTACAATTGCGCGATCAGACCCGGTACCATGCCCGAATAGGGCGTCGACAGTTCGCGGGCGATTAGCGTCAGGCGCACCCCCGGTTCGGGCTTCATACCGAAGCGTTTCAGCACATCGACATGGCTGTGGCCGCCGCCGACGAGCACGATGTCCTGTCGGACCGGTTCAGAGTGCGTTTGCATATTGCGCGTGATTAACGATCGCCAGGGCCAAAATTGGCGGAAGAGAGTGGGAGTCGAACCCACCAGGCACGTCTAACGCCCCTCACCGGATTTGAAGTCCGAGCGCCCCACCGGGGGACGATCCTCTTCCACGTTTATTTTCAACTAGTTGTAAGGGGTGAACAAGTCCAAGATAGCCGAATTGGCACCCGAAGGGCTGAAAGTCACACCGGATGTTCGCAATTGGTCGTCAAATGAGACATTAAGCGATCTTTCGACCAAAGCCGTGGCGTCTTTTTGCATGCCCGCCATGACATGGGCTTAGGTCTACCATGTGATCGCAACGTGCCTGACAACGCGCCTTTTTAGTTGTCTGGACCGGTTGACCAGCGTCAATGCGGTGAAACCGCGTGCCGTGCTTCCTACATAATCAACGCAGTTCTTGAACAGTTGCGGGAAGGCCATGGCTGACGACCCCTATAAAGTGCTCGGCGTTGCGCGTGACGCGTCTGCCGACGATATCCGCAAGGCGTACCGTAAGCTTGCCAAAGAGAACCATCCCGACTTGCATCCTGGCGACGCGGCCGCCGAGGCGCGCTTCAAGGCGGTGTCTGCGGCCCACGATTTATTGGGCGACCCCGATAAGCGCGCCCGCTTCGATAGCGGCGAGATTGACGCCAGCGGTCAGGAGCGGCCCGAGCAGCAATATTACCGCCACTATGCCGACGCCGGCGCGGAACATCCCTATCATTCGACAGAAGGCTTTGCCGATTTCGCCGACCATGGCGATGTGTTCTCCGATCTGTTTGGCCATGTGCGCGGCGCGCGGGGTGGCCGCGGGGGTCAAACATTTCGGATGCGCGGCGGCGATGCGCGTTACAGCTTCGCGGTCGATTTTCTCGACGCGGTAAACGGCGCCAAGCAACGCATCAAATTGCCCGACGGGGCGTCGCTCGATCTGACCATTCCCGCCGGCGTGCGCGACGGTCAGGTGTTGCGCCTCAAGGGGAAAGGTCTACTTGGTATCGGTGGTGGGCCGACAGGCGACGCCTTGGTGGAAGTTCATGTCCGCCCTCACAAGCTGTTTCGCCGCGAGGGCGACGACATCCATATTGACCTTCCCGTGACCCCGGCCGAAGCGGTGCTCGGCGCGAAGATCGATGTGCCGACCACGAGCGGCGCCGTCGCCATGGCGGTGCCTAAGGGGTCCAACAGCGGCACCCGCCTGCGCTTGAAGGGTAAAGGCGTCGCGACCGGGACGGCGGGAAAACGCGGCGATCAATATGTCACGCTTACCGTCGTTTTGCCCGAGAACCCGGACGACGCGTTCGCCGCGTTCCTGGAACAATGGGAAGCGGAACATCCCTATGACCCCCGTGCCGGACTGGGAGGCTAGCCAATGCGTGAAAGCGATGTCGTTCGAACGGTTGAGGGGCTGAAGCGCGCTGAGTTGCGCCGCTGGGTTGCGGCGGGTTGGATCACGCCGCAGCGCCGGGACGGCGAGACGCGGTTTCGCCAGATCGACGTGGCGCGGTTGTCGATGATCGTCCAAATCCGCCGTGACATGCGTATCGCCGAGGACAGTATGCCCTTGGTTTTGTCGCTGGTCGATCAAGTCTATGGCTTGCGTAACGAATTGCGCCATCTCGCCGAAGCGATAGAGGCGCAGCCCGAACCCGTCCGCCGGGCGATTACGGAGCATCGCCGCAACCGGAAATGAATGCTATTTTCACAGGGAAAGCGAGAGGTCAGTTCCATGTCGCCGCAAAATGTCCGAAACATTGTCTGCATATTTCACGAAGTCACCCGCTTTGAACAAGCGCTCGACAATCTGTTGAAGGCAGGCATCGATGCGTCCGCCATCAGCGTCCTCGGCAGCCATCAGGCCATATTGGATCATTTCGGGCGCGTTCCGCCGCCCGATGAAATGGCCGATGCCCCGGATACGCCACGCGAAGCGTTGGATACCGAGGTGTCGTTGCATAAGGCGATTGAATTTATCGCCGGCACGCTGGCGTTGATTAGCGAAGTTGGCGCGGCGGCCGCCGCCTACGCGGTCGGCGGTCCCATCGGCGTCGCCGCCGGCTCAAGCGATCTAACCGACATGACGGTCGACGGCGTTTTGTCGGGATATGTCGATCATAGTTACCGCGACCGGTTCGCGCAGAATATCCGCGATGGCGGCGCGATTTGCTGGGTGCAAACAGCCGATGACGCCATCGCCGCGACAGCTTCGCAGGTGCTTCGGGATGCCGGCGGACAACAGATCCACGAAATCGGCAATTAAAACCTCGACATTCCCAGATGAGGGTTGGTTACTCGCTCGCGGCATGGCGAGATCTCGACTGCCGACAAGACGCTCAAGCGTCTGATACGGGGCGGCGCAAATAGATCATCCAATAGACCAGCGCCACGAAGACGCTGCCGCCGACAATGTTGCCCAGGGTCACCGGCACCAAATTGCCCAGGAAGCTGGCAAGGGTCACACCATCGGCATCGAGTAGCCAGCCGAGCGGGATGAAGTACATATTGGCGATCGAATGTTCGAAGCCCAGTGCGACGAAGGCCGAGATCGGAAAAATGATGGCGAGGATCTTGCCGCTCACCGTATGAGCTGCGAAGCACAGCCACACCGCCAGGCACACCAGCGCATTGCACAGCACGCCGCGGAAGAACGCGTCGGCGAACGGCAGCGCCACTTTCGCGCTGGCGATTCTTGACGCGCTGTCGGCGACGGCCCCTTCGCCGAGCTGCAGCACGCCGCTCAGGTAAACCAGCACAGCCGCGCCGACGGCGCCGGCGAAGTTGCCGGCGAAGACCAAACCCCAGTTACGCAGAAGTTGCCGCACGGTGATCTTTCGGTCGGCCCAAGCCATGACGATCAAATTATTGCCGGTGAACAATTCGGCACCGCCGACCACAACCAGGATGAGGCCCAGCGAGAAGGCAACGCCGCCGATCAACCGGTTGACACCGAAGCCAAGGTCGTTACCGGTGGTTACCAGGGTGGCGAACATCGCCCCGAAGGCGATAAAAGCGCCGGCGAGAACGGCGAGCGCTAGCGTGTCGAGCACCGGCAGACGCGCCTTCGCCACGCCGACACCTTCGACCAGCGCGGCAATCTCGCGCGGCGAATGGGCATCGTACGCATTGTGCGGGGGCGCATCGGTCATGCACTGGCTGCCTTCTCGCTCATGCGGCGCCTATTGCGCCGCTTCGGGCCAGAACAGTGCGGCCAAAACGATCGCCCAGACGATACCCCATACAATCCATGTGATCTTGGGATGTGCCGCTTGCCATTTAAGTATGCGTCTATGAGGCATGACATCTAGCTTCCAATTTGAGGGCGAGCCTAATTTGTGATCTCCGATGAACCTTGCCCGGGTTCTGGTTTTGCGGGCCGGCTGGTAACTGCGGTGGGCCCAAGGCAAGCCGCGACCGCCACCCGGTCCAATGTCTCTTTGTCCTCAAGCGCGGCGATTAAACGTTCGATTCGGCCCCGATGGGTCTCGAGAATGCGTGTCGCCTGTGCCTCTGCGTCGGTGAGCAGTTGACGGACAGCTTTGTCGGCAGCCTGGGCCGTGGCTTCCGAAATATGCCTGGGCTGCGCGATTTCCCGACCGAGGAAAGGGTGTTCGTCGCTATCGCGTACGTCGACCGGTCCAACCTCTTCCGACATGCCCCAACGCCCGACCATCCAGCGGGCGAGCTGGGTGGCGGCGCGAATATCCTCGTCAGCCCCTGAACTCAAACTGTCGAGAAAAATTTTCTCTGACGCGCGTCCGGCCAGCAACACGGCGAGACGGTCGGTCAAATATTCCTGCGGCAGGGTATGTCGCTCGATCTCTGGCAGCTGGTGGGTCGCGCCGAGGGAGCGGCCGCGCGGAATAATCGTCACTTTGTGGATGGGATCGGAGAGCGGCAAATAATGGGCGACAGCCGTATGGCCGGACTCGTGGACCGCCAAGCGATGACGCTCGTCGTCTTGAATCGCCATCGTACGCAGGGTTCCCATCATGATGCGGTCGCGCATTTCATCGAAATGCTGCGCGGTAACCTTCTCCACGTTTTCGCGCGCGGCGGCCATGGCGGCCTCGTTGACCAGATTTTTTATATCGGCGCCGGAAAAGCCCGGCGTGCCGGCGGCGATTTTGTCGAGATCGACATCGGTGGCCAGGGGCACATGGCGCGCGTGAACCTTGAGAATGGCAACGCGCGCATCGCGATCGGGCAATTCCAGGGTGATATGACGGTCGAAGCGGCCCGGCCGCAGCAAGGCGGGATCGAGCACATCGGGTCGGTTGGTTGCTGCGAGGACGACCACGGCCTCATGGCCTTCGAACCCATCCATCTCGGCCAGTATCTGGTTCAAGGTCTGCTCGCGCTCATCGTGTCCGCCGCCCAGGCCGGCGCCGCGGACCCGGCCGATGCTATCCAGCTCGTCAATGAATATGATGCTCGGCGCGCTTTTCTTGGCCTCTTCGAACAGATTGCGCACCCGCGACGCGCCCACGCCGACGAAGACTTCGATAAATTCCGAGGCCGATATCTGAAAGAAGGGGACACCCGCCTCGCCGGCCAGGGCTTTGGCGATCAACGTCTTGCCGGTGCCCGGCGGGCCTTCGAGCAGAATGCCGTGGGGCACTTCGGCGCCAAGCCGCCGATATTTGTCCGCATCGCGCAGGAACTCGATGAGTTCGGCGACCTCGCGCTTGGCGTTATCCTGTCCGGCGACATCGTCAAAGGTGATCTTCGGTGCTGTCTCACCCTCGACCTTGCGCACGCCACCTTTTAGAAAATTAGTAAGGTCGCCACCGCGTCCCAAGCCGCCGGGCATGCCACCGGCCATGCGTCGCCACAGGAAAAACCAGACGCCGATTATCAATATCCAGGGCAACAGCGTTATCCACCAAGCATTCGCGCCCTCTTCGGAGGGTTTAGCTTCGACCACCACTGCATGTTGCTGTAGCAACGGCAACAAACCGGGATTCTCCACGGGGGGAATGCGGGTGGTGAATCTGGTTGTGGATCCGCCCGTCGGCGTCGGGATCGCCGTGTGGAGTGTGCCGTCGAGAGTGTCTCCTTTGAACGTTACCGTCGCGACTTTGCCTTCATCGACGAGGGCGGCAAATTCGGAGTAGGAAACCGCCGTGCGGACCTCGGTTAACTGGGGTTGAACGAAGACCAAAAGCAGGATGGCGAACGCCATCGCCATCAGGAACCATAAGCTGAGTTTCGGTTGTGAGTTGTTCACGGTGGCTCTGCCTTTTTGTCGCGTAATTCGCCATCGGGCGAATAGACAAGACCAAATTACGACCGTTTGAGCTTCCGGGTGTTGACCTCCGTCAATCCGTTGAAGATCGGGTCTCGCCCTCGATTGCGCCAGCTCAAGGCGGCGGGGCGGCTGCTAACGCACCGCCTTCTTGCCAGGTCGATGGGTGTTTTCTAGCTGTGCGCGATGGGTTTATCGGTGAAGAGATAGTCCCTCAATTCCGCATCGAATGTTGAATCCTTCCGACGAATCCATTCGAGCACCATCGAGGCATGCTCTTTCTCCTCGTCGCGGTTATGGGCGAGAATCGCCTTGAGCTCGGCGTCCTGACAGGCATCGACGCGCTGGTTGTACCAATCCACCGCTTCCAACTCCTCCATCAGCGAGGTGATCGCTCTGTGCATGTCCCTCGTTTCATCGGACAGCTCGCCAATAGGTTCGTGATAGCCTTCATTTGCCATAATCTTCTCCAGTCGCTGAATGACGACCGAAACCTAATTAGATTTTCGGGTTCGGTTGCTGATGTAGGTCAAAGTGTCGTGTAGTGAAAAAAATTAGATTGCCGGCAGTGACCAACGTGAGGCTTTGGAAATGCTCTCTATCCAACCGCAAGAAATGCTTACTGAAGCAGTTGGGGTGTTTGTCGACTCTGGCGCCTTGCAAGACGCCATCGATGAGATTCTCAGTTCGGGCTTCAATCGGGCCGAAATCAGCCTGCTTGCCAGCGAACATGCGGTCGAGGAAAAGCTGGGGCATGCCTATGAAAAGGTAGAACAGCTGGAGGACGACCTTTCCATTCCTCGAACCGCCTATATATCGCCCGAGACCGCGGGAGATGCCGCAGGCGGGTTGATTGGCGGGCTGTTCTACGTCGGCGCGATGGCCGCCATTGGATCTGTCGTCGCCTCCGGTGGAACAATTGCCGCAGCCATTACCGCAGCAGCGGCAGCGGGAGGCACCGGCGGTCTTATCGGCTCAGTTTTGGCCAAATGGGTCAGCGATCACGACGCGCGCTATCTGCAAGAGCAGCTCGATCACGGCGGTTTACTGCTTTGGGTACGAACGAGGGACCCGGCGCATGAACGGCGTGCTGTCGACATTCTCTCAAAGCATTCGGGACACGACGTCCACATTCATCAATTTCCGAAGATCGACTTTTCCGAGGACTGTGCGGCAACCCCCTTGCGCTAGCTCAAGGCGGCGGGGCGGCAACTACGTTAAGCGTAAGTCTAACGCCAGCTAAGGAGGACCCACCAATGTCCGATTCAGAGCACAAACATTCAGAAGTTCAGGCAAATGCAGCCCAACCGCCGTCTTATGAAGAACTGGTCCGCCTGGTCGGGGAACTCGACCCGGAGCAGCTCGCGGAGATCGAGTTACTCCATGCCACCGTAAGTGAGATCGAGGAAGCGGTTGCCTTCGCAACGGGCGAAGATGACGTCATGGGCGAGGCGCGCATCCCGCTGATCGGCCGCGCGGCGGAGGTCTATGACATCATCACAGCCGATGAGGCGAAAGACGAAGAGCGATAAGTGTGCTTGTCGATGGCAAAACCCAAAACCGTTTCCCCCGATGACCGCCTGTGGGAGCGCGCCCGCCGCAAACTGTTGACGCAGATCGACGCCGATTTCGCCGCGACCGGAGATTACACGGGAAGGGCGCGCGTAAATCCGCTAATCCGGCTCGCGATGGCCCGGGTGCCGCGGCATTTGTTCGTCCCGCCCGGCGAAGAATTCTTGGCTTACGAGGACCACGCCCTGGCCATTGGCTACGGGCAGACGATCTC
>JABDJY010000384.1 GCA_013003285.1 Alphaproteobacteria bacterium
ATATTAGATAGGTAATCAGAAGGACCGACGCGAATATGACTGCTCCGATTATCACCATGACCGATGCCGCGATTGAGCGCGCCAGACGGTTGATGGCCGACGCCGAGGCGGGCGTCACCGGACTGCGCGTCGGCATTAGCACGCGCGGCTGTTCCGGCCTGTCCTACGTCGTCGAATATGCCACCGAGCAGCGTCAGTTCGAGGAGGTTATCGAACAGGACGATCTGCGCATCTTCATCGATCCGGCGGCGACCATGTTCCTGATCGGCTCGGAGATGGATTATGAGGAAGGGCAGTTCACGACCGGCTTCACATTCAATAATCCCAACGCCAAGGGCACCTGCGGTTGCGGTGAATCCTTTCACGTCTAAGGTGCCGGCGTCAGCCAATTAAAACGAACCTGAAAATAAGGTTGTCCCGCGATGCCGAGCATAGTCTTCGTTGAACCCGATGGGACGCAGCGCGAGGTCAATGCGCCGCTGGGTCATTCGCTGCTGCAAATCGCCTGGGACAATAAGATCGATATCGAGGGCGCGTGCGAGGGCGCCATGGCCTGTTCCACCTGCCATGTCATCGTCGACCCCGATTGGTTCGCGAAGTTGGACGAACCTAGCGAAGACGAAGAAGACATGCTCGATCTGGCCTTCGGTCTGACCCCCACATCGCGCTTGGGGTGTCAGGTCATCATTACCGAGGAACTCGATGGCATGGTCGTCAATCTGCCGTCTCAGACCCGTAACCTGATGTTGGAGTAGAACGTGGCACCCGGGTCGCTCAGCTATTATCTGCCCGATTCCCAACTCTATCCGCAGCTTCGCGACTCCATCGCCGACACCTGGCGGGCCTATACGGCTCACCCGTTTGTGGCGCAGCTGGCCGATGGCACCTTGCCCGAGGTGTGCTTTCGCCACTATCTGGGGCAGGACTATCTGTTTCTCATCCAGTTCGCCCGGGCCTACGCGCTGGCCGCCTATAAGGCGGAGTCGCTGGCCGATATCCGCGCTGCCGCGGCCGGGATGTCGGCGATCATCGATACCGAACTGCGCCTGCATGTGGATTATTGCACCGGCTGGGGGCTGAGCCAGGACGATATGGAATCCTTGCCCGAGACCTCGGCGACCATGGCCTACACGCGCTATGTGTTGGAGAAGGGGCTGCAGGGAGATCTGCTCGATCTCTATGTGGCGCTGGCGCCGTGCGTCATCGGCTATGGCGAAATCGGCGCCCGGCTCGCCGGCGATCCCGAAACCAAGCGCGAGGGCAATCCCTACGCCTCCTGGATCGCCATGTATTCCGGCGACGACTATCAAAAGGTCGCCGCTGCCCATGCCGAGGCCCTCGACCGTCTGTGGCAGGAGCGCGCCGGGAGGGCCCGGCTGAGCCAACTCATCCGGACGTTCGATCAGGCTACACGGCTGGAAGTTGATTTCTGGCAGATGGGTCTGGACGCTGAGGCAAAATAACGAGCGTATGTCCTCCTACTTCGACAAGCTCAGCATGAGGACTTTATTAAGGGCAGAGCATCAACTAGTTACCTCATCCTGAGCCTGTCGAAGGATGAGCGGGCACGGTCACCGCGTCAGGGCTGCGCGGGCGACGACTTCCACAATGATGTGTTCGTTTACGCTGCGCACGCGGCCATCGTCCCAGAGTATCGGCGTGGCGTCTTCGCCCTGAGTGATAGCGTAGCGATCTTCCGCGAGGCCGCTTCCCGCTAAGCCGGTTTTGGCCTGCGCCAACAGTTCGGCCCCGGTATAGGGGTTGCCCCGGCTGAGTGCGATCTCGGCGCCGTGGACGGTCACGGCGACCGCCCAATCGCTATTACCGGACAGCGCCTTATTAATGCGGCGGGCGACATTCTCAACTTCGCGCGCCGCCATGGTCGCGCGGCTGATCTTAAGGTCGCCGCTGACCGCAAGACGGAACGTAAAATCGCCGGTCATCAAGCCGGAATCGAAGCGAAATTCCTTTTGCAGGGCCGCCGCAGTCGCATCGTTCAAAGCTGTTCCATCGACAGCGCCATTGACGTCGAGCGCGTCGAAACAGTCCAGGCGGGCGCCATCTTCGGCGATGGCGCGGCACGACGCGATATCGTCGCGCAGGTCGGCATGGCCGGGTGAGCCGGTGAATGCAATGACCAGAAAAGCGCCGGTTACGGCGGTGAACGCACGCATAAACTCTCCGATTCACAAGTTGTACTAAAGGATGCCCCCTTGGGGCTTCAGGTTCAAGGGGAGGGCCTATTTGCCACAGGCGGTTCTGCGCCTATATTGCCGCCATGACGGAACCGCTGAACAGCCTTGGCATCGCTAAATTGCCCAAAGATACCCGTGTGGTCGTCGCCATGTCCGGCGGTGTCGATAGCTCGGTGACGGCTGCGCTGTTGCACGATCAGGGCTATGACGTGGTCGGCATCTCGCTGCAGCTCTACGATCAGGGCACGGCGACCGGCAGCACCAAGACTTGTTGCGCCGGCCAGGATATTTACGACGCTGGCCGGGTCGCTGATCGGTTGAACATTCCCCATTATGTGCTTGATTACGAAGCAAAATTTCGCGCCGATGTAATTGACACCTTCGCCGATGCCTATGTGCGCGGCGATACACCGATCCCGTGCGTGGCGTGCAATCAGACCGTGAAATTCCGCGATCTGGTGTCGACGGCCCGCGAGATCGACGCCGATGTTCTGGCCACCGGTCACTATATTCGCCGCGTCGTGGGACCGAACGGACCCCAGTTGCACCGCGCCGCCGATGCGAGCCGCGACCAAAGCTATTTCCTGTTCGCCACGACCCCGGAACAGATGGACTTTCTGCGCTTCCCCTTGGGCGATTTACCGAAGGACGCTGTTCGAGCGCTGGCGCGCCGCTATAAACTGGTAACCGCCGACAAGCCCGATAGCCAGGACATCTG
>JABDJY010000431.1 GCA_013003285.1 Alphaproteobacteria bacterium
CGGCAGATCCGGCAAGTCCGAAAGAGGAGATATTGTGATGGCGGCCTATCTCAACACTCTCGTCTTCGGCATCTATCCTTATATCGCGCTGGTGGTGCTGGCCGTTGGCACCATCATTCGCTACGAGCGCGAGCCCTATACGTGGCGCTCGGGATCGAGCCAGCTATTGCGCCGCAAGCAGTTGGTCTGGGGCTCGGTGCTGTTCCATGTGGGAATCCTGGTGATCTTCTTCGGTCACCTGGTCGGACTGCTCACGCCGATTGAATTGTTCGATCTTCTCGGCATCGGTCATGGCTTCAAGCAGGTTCTCGCTATCGTCATGGGTGGCGTCGCCGGCGTTATTGCGCTGGTGGGGGCGACCCTGTTGCTGCACCGCCGATTGTTCGACGCCCGGGTGCGCGCCACCTCGAGCTTCGGGGACATTGCCATTCTGGTTCTTATCTACCTTCAGTTAGTGCTCGGCATTGCGACCATCTTCGTGTCCCTCCAGCATCTCGACGGCGGCGAAATGGTCAAATTTATGGCCTGGGCGCTGGGCATATTCACCTTCCAAGCCGGCGCCTCCAGCTACGTTGCCGATGTTCATTGGTTGTTCAAACTCCACCTGTTCCTTGGCCTGACCATATTTCTGGTGTTCCCGTTCACTCGGCTGGTTCACATGCTGAGCGCGCCGCTGCGCTATATCTGGCGCCCCGGTTATCAAGTGGTGTGGACCCGTCGCAGAGGAACGGTTCATGACGCGTCGAGGCCCGTACGGGCCCCGGCCGAATAGGGGGCGGCAATGGAACAGATCAGCGTCAATGACGTCGAGATTGAAGCCGCGGTCATCGCCGCGGAGTGTCAGAACCATCCGGCGGAAAACGCCGAAGCGGCGCGCGGTGAAGCGGTGCGTTCGCTGGTTGTGCGCGAGCTACTGTTACAGGAGGCGTCGCGTCTCGCCATCGCGGCCACCCCCATGACAGACGAAGCCGGCCGGACGGAGACGGTTGAGGATGCGCTTATCCGCGGCCTGTTGGAGGACCAGATCGAGACCCCTGAGGCCGATGACGCCGCCTGTCGCCGCTACTACGACAACAATTCCAAACGCTTCCACAGCGCCGATATTTTCGAGGCATCGCATATCCTATTGTCCGCCGACGCTGCCGATACCGACGCCTACGCTGCTGCCGTCAAAGAAGCCGAGGCCATCATTGCCGCGTTGGCGGAACGTCCGAAGGACTTTGAGAGTATTGCCCGCCAGCGCTCCGACTGTTCGTCGGGCCAAGAAGGCGGCCGGCTGGGTCAAATCACCCAGGGTCAGACGACACCGGAATTCGAGACATTCTTGTTTGTTTTGGAGGAGGGGCAGCTATGCCCGCAACCGGTGAAGACGCCCTATGGCCTCCACATTCTGCGCCTCGACCGTCGGGAACCGGGGCGCCTTATGCCCTTCGAATTGGTGCGCGATTTTATCGCCGCTTATATCGAAGAGGCGAGTTGGCGGCGCGCCGTGTCGCAATATATTCGGCTGCTGGCCGGACGATCGACCATTCACGGGATTGATCTGGGTGGTACGACCGATCCCTTGATCCAATAACCGGGAGGTGCTGTCATGACGATTAAGATTGCAGATTTAATGTCCAAGAGCGTTATAACCGCACAACCCCATCACACGGTCGAACATGTCCGCGCCATGATGACCAAGAACCATATTCTTGCTGTTCCGATCGTCGGTGCCGACGGTGAGGCGTTGGGCATCGTCACCTCTTCCGACCTCATGAACGGACATAATGAACGAAGCCCCATCAACAAAGTCATGACCGAGAATGTCTATAAGGTGCCGGCCTATAATAATGTCGATGTTGCGGCCCGGATCATGCGCAAACACAAAATCCACCATGTGGTGGTGACCCATGAGCAGCAGATCGTCGGGATTATCAGCTCCTTCGATCTTCTTCAACTGGTCGAGAACCACCGTTTCGAGGCGAAGCCTGGCGGAGCCCAATCCTGACCCCTAGGCGCGCGGCGGCGCGTCGACAGGCGGTGCGTGGGCCGGCGATATTGTCCCAGGGTTTCCGCCCGTTTTTTCTGCTCGCAGGCATCTGGGCGCCGCTGTCGATGGCGCTGTTTATCGCAATGTTTCAGGGTTTTATTGCGCTACCCACGGCCTTCGATACCGTTGCCTGGCACTATCATGAAATGCTGTTCGGCTACGTTGCGGCGGTGCTCGCCGGATTTGCGCTAACGGCGATTCCCAATTGGACCGGACGCCTGCCGTTGCAGGGGCCGCCGCTGCTTGTACTGGTGCTGTTTTGGCTTGCTGGGCGGGTCGCCGTCGCGGGTTCTGCGATAATCGGTGTGGGGGCTGCAGCGGCGATCGATCTGTTGTTCCTGGCGGGGTTGGCCGCCGTCATATTGCGCGAGATCGTGGCGGGGCGAAACTGGCGCAATCTGCCGCTGGTCGTGGCCGTTATCCTGTTCTTCCTCTGTAATGGTCTGCTCCATTCCGAAACCCTCGGGTTGATCGACAGCGACGGTCGGGTGCAGAAACTTTCAATCGCCGTGCCTGTCCTGCTCATTACGCTGATCGGCGGGCGCATTATTCCCAGTTTCAGCCGCAATTGGCTGGCCAAGCGCGACGCTATGCGCCTGCCGGCCAGCTTCGGAAGGTTTGACCGCCTCACCCTGGGAGCGACGCTGGTGGCGCTGACCT
>JABDJY010000432.1 GCA_013003285.1 Alphaproteobacteria bacterium
CGGCAGATCCATCCTTTCTCGACGTCCGAAGCGCCTCGCAAGCGCGCGCCGCGGTGCAGTCCGCTGAATCCGCTCTCATCCTGGCGAAGGCCGAGCTCGAAGAGACCATCGCGGAGCGCGAGTTCGCCGAAGGTGAACTCCGCCGCGCCGAACAGTTGATCCGCAGCCAAACCATCGCGCAGCGCGCGCTGGACGACGCGCAGCGTTCGTTCAAGACCCGCGCCGCGGCGGTCACCACGGCGCGTGCGGCGATTGCGATGAGAGAGTTCGAATTGGCTGAAGCCAGGGCGCGGTTACTCACGCCGATCGAGACCCAGGATCTTCATGGTAACTGCGACTGTATCTCGATCCCGGCGCCCTTGAGCGGGCAAATCCTACGGCTGTTTCACGAGAGTGAAACCGTCGTTCCGGCGGGCGAACCGCTGGTCGAAATCGGCAATGCCGATTCATTGGAAATCGTCGTCGATCTCCTATCTTCCGATGCTGTGAAGGTCGAACCAGGTCAAACCGTTATCATCGACGAATGGGGCGGCGCGTCGCCCCTTACAGGCGAAGTGCGCCGCATCGAACCTTATGGATTTACCAAGGTCTCGGCGTTGGGTATCGAAGAACAGCGCGTCAATGTCATCATCGATATCAATGAACCGCGTGAGCAGTGGCAGCGTCTCGGCCATGGCTACCGGGTCGAGACACGTATCGTTCTTTGGCAGGGCACCAATGTTCTAAAAGTGCCGCTCACGGCGCTTTTCCGCGATGGAGAGGCCTGGGCGGTATTCGTCGAGGAGGATGGTCGCGCCCGACGCCGTCATGTCGAACTCGGCCACAACAATGGGCTCGAGGTCGAGATTACAAGCGGTCTCAGTGATGGCGAGCAGACGGTGGTGCATCCGAGCGATCGCATCGTCGAGGGAATTGGCCTCACCGCGCGCCAGGACAGTGCAGGCTAGTCGGTTAATAAGTTGGAACGGCGACAGATCGCCGATTACCGCGTCCTGAAGGCTGGTTTGGCGGCGCCAAGGACTGTTTGTTCCAGACGCTTCCTACTGTGCGCCCATACCGGCGCGGACCAGGGCTGGCATGACGTTGATATTGTTCTCGACCTTATCGACACCAGCGACTTGCTTGGCGGCAACACCGAGCGCCCTGCATTCCGTCTGCGAGCCGACCATGCCCCAAAGTGTCGCAACACCGTTTGCGACGACGACACTGATATGGTCGGTATTGAGGCCGGCTTGTAGCGCCGAAGTCTCAATGGCCGACTTGAGTTCGCGGTCGCTTTCTGACGCGACCGGTGTGGCGCCGGCGGCCACCAGACCCCGCAGCAAGTCGGCGCGACTAACGATGCCAACCAGTTTTCTGCCCTGCATGACCGTCACGCGCTTGATGTGATTTTTCTCAAGGGTTTTGGCGATGTCCGACAGCGACGTATCTTCGGACACCGAAATCACCTCGCGCGACATGATATCCTGTGCACACAACCCATGGGTTTTGATGTAGTCGCGCGCCCGTGTCTCCGGTTCGGCAAAAGCGCGAATCCACCAGGAAGGCTGACGCTCGGTCTCGTTCTCCGAGCGGCGCATCAGATCGCCTTCGCTGACGATACCGACCACATGACCCTGAGCGTCGACAACCGGCAGCGCGCTGATGTTTTGCGCGATCAGGCGGCGCGCGATCTCGGGCACCTCAGCGGTGGGTGTCACGGTCGCCACAGTGACGGTCATAATATCTTTAGCTTGCATGATCGGTCTCCTCGTCGTTGTGACATATGCGCGACCGCGCGATGCACAATCCGCTATTTTAAGCGGGTACAGACTGCGCTGGGAAAGCGGCCGGCGCGTTGACGCACATCAATGTTGCGGGGTCGCAGAAAGGCGAAATTAACGGTGTCATTGCCGTCGCAGCATGAAAAGGACATAGGCGCGAAGGCGGGCGCGAAGGGGCCCGGATATCATGAGCAGCATGGTGGAAATCGAGGGTCTCACTAAAAAATTCGGGCCGATTATCGCTGTCGACGACATGACCTTTTCGGTCGATTGTGGAGAAGCCCTGTGTTTCTTGGGGCCGAACGGTGCGGGTAAATCGACCGCCATGAAGATGATCACGGGCTTTCTGCCGCCGACGGCCGGGTCCGTCACCGTTTGTGGCTATGACATCATGCATCATCCGATCGAGGCCAAACGGCGGATCGGTTACTTGCCTGAGGGTGCGCCGCTCTACGGTGATATGACGCCGCTCAGCCTACTGCATTTTGTGTCCAAAATTCGCCGGCTATCGCGCGAGCAGAGAAAGCGCGGTATCGAATTCGCGATTGAATGCCTTCATTTACAAAATGTTCTGCATCAAACGATCGAAACCCTGTCGAAAGGGTACAAACGGCGGGTCGGCTTGGCGCAGGCGATCGTGCATGATCCCGATATCCTCATTCTCGATGAGCCGACCGATGGGCTCGATCCCAACCAGAAGCATGAGGTGCGCACCCTGTTGCGCCAAATGGCGAGCGACAAGGTGATCATCATTTCAACGCACATTCTCGAAGAGGTTGATGAGGTCAGCAACCGTGTGATCATCATCGCCAAGGGTCGCATTGTCGCCGACCAAACGCCGATCCAGCTCGAGGAACAGTCGCGGTTCCATAATGCGGTGGGTATCCGCATTCCGACCGAGCGAATAGAGCATTGCGAGGCTTTGTTGAACGGCATTGGTGAGGTCTGTGCGGTTGAGACCGCAATTCAACCGAGCGGCCTAAGCGAGTTGATGGCGTTTCCAACCCATGGCTGCGAGATCCTCGATTCGGTCCGCGCGGTGATTAATCACGAAGGACTGGAGACGGCGGAGATATTCGTTGAGCGCGGTCGCTTGGACGATGTGTTCCGCGATCTAACGATTGGCGCTGCGCAGCCACAGCAGATGAGCGCATTGTCGGAAAATCACTAGTGGCGCCGTTCGCGGAAACGTTCGATTGTGTCTGATACCGTTTCCACGCCGGAACAATCGCTGCAGAACGATACCGTGTTCGATCAAGCCGAGATTATCGCGTTTCTCGCCGATCCATCCACTTATGGCGGAGGCGTCGCTAACGTTGAGCGCATCGACACCCATGCGTCCGTCGTCTTCCTCGCCGGCGCGCGGGCCTTCAAGCTAAAGCGGGCCGTCCGCTATCCGTTTCTCGATTACTCCACATTGGAACTAAGGCGTCATTATTGCGAGCGCGAGGTCGCCATCAATCGCCGCACCGCGCCGGCGCTGTATGAGGGCGTCGTGCCGGTGGTGCTTGGTCAAGATGGCAGGCTTGCCCTGGGCGGCACCGGAACAGCGGTCGATTATCTGGTCACCATGCAGCGTTTCGACGATGCGGGGCTGTTCAGTCATTTGGCGGAGACGGGTGGCCTCGACGTCGATCTGATCGTCCAGGCCGTCGATGAAGTGATCGCGCTGCATAGTGCCGCGGAAGTTGTGCAGCCAGGCGAACCTTCGGGCGGCGGCGCGGCCGGTCTGTATCCCACGATTGCCAACAACGCGGCCGAGCTCACCGCCTATAGCGATTTGTTCGGCGCCGATAGGGTGGCGGACTATACCGCCGCCGTTGAGGTTGCCTTTGCGCGCGCCACCGACCTGCTCGACCGGCGCGCCGCGACCGGGTTCGTGCGTCACTGCCATGGTGATCTGCATCTCGCCAATATTTGCCTGTTCGAGGGTCGACCGACCTTGTTCGACGCCATCGAATTCAGCGAAGCCTTCGCTTGCATCGATACCTTGTACGATTTCGCGTTTCTGCTGATGGACCTGGATGTTCGTGGTCTTGGCCCCTTGGCCAATCGGGCGTTCAATCGCTACATGGCGCGCAATAGCGACGGCGCGGCGTCGATTGCCGGGGTCGCGGCATTGCCGCTGTTCATGTCAGTCCGCGCGGCGATCCGTGCCATCGTCTCGGCCCTGACGGCGGCGAAACTCGACCAGTGCGCCGCCGCGGCGGCGCGTGACACCGCGCGAGACTATCTATCCGCCGCGCGGCGATACCTGGAACCCTCGCGTCCCAGGCTGATGGCGGTCGGTGGCGCCTCGGGAACCGGCAAGAGTGCGGTGGCGCTGGCGCTGGCACCGGATATCGGCGGATCGCCGGGTGCTTTGGTTCTACGGACCGACGAAATTCGCAAACAACTGGCCGGTCTACGCGACACCGAAACATTGCCGCCGTCGGCCTATACCGCAGAACACCATGCGGCGGTTTATCAGGAGATGCAGGCGCGTGCCGCGGCGTCGCTTGCCGCCGGACGGTCATGCATTCTCGATGCGGTTCACGGGCGACCGGCAGAACGACTGCAGGCGCGTCAGGTGGCGGAACGATACGGTGCGGCATTTACAGGGGTGTGGCTAGAGGCATCCGAAGAACGGCTTTTCGAGCGGGTAACCTCGCGCCAAAACGATCCGTCCGATGCCGGCGCGGAAGTGGTTCGGCGTCAACTTGCCGCCGGGTTCGGGGCTATCGATTGGCTGCGGGTCGATGCCGACCAGCCACTCGATAGGGTGGTTGGTGCTATCCGTGGGGCCAAATCTTGATCGAATTAAACGCCCCTTTGGCCCATCGATGTCATCTTATCCAGCCACTTTGACCGTTTGGCATCGCTGGCGGCCTCGACCATCCCGAATATGGTTTCCCGGATTGGGCCTATGCCGCAAAATTTGAGGATGTTGCGTTCCAGGCTCTTGAGGCTGTGGGCGCCGAAAAACCACCGGTAGAAAAGGCCAGGCATGCCCATGGTGATCACAATTCGCGCTGAGCGCCCCTTAAGCAGCTTGCCGGGAAATCCTTTCGAGTTCGCTTCGAATGCAAATCCCGGCCGGATCACTTGCTCGAGGAACGCCTTGAGCAAGGCGGGCATTGTACCCAGCCAAAGCGGGTAAATAATCAAGAGATGATCCGCTCCGCGAATAGCTGCTTGGGTGTCGGCGATATCCGGTGCGACGGAACCACCTTCGAATTCCACCTGTGTGCGAAGAATTGGAAAGTCGAGTTGGCCAATATTTATTCGGGTCACTTCGTGATGTGCCGCTCGCGCACCTGCTTCGTAAGCGTCCGCAAGCGCATGACAAAGGCGCAGCGGGTTGGGATCCGGATGCCCATCGATGATTACAATATTTCTTCCCATGGAGATGCCTATTTCCTCATTCGAGCAATACTTTGGCCAGATCGATTGTGGTTCGGCTTACAGTTTCCATGGTCAGACACCATAGTTGCTGGCGAGACCTTTGATGCACATGCGCATTTCAGTCCGAAAGGGGATGGGTGGACGATGGCAGGTTTTTCCTCTGTCATCAGTGTGGCTCAACGTGGATTGAAATATCCCTGACGTCAAAACGCTCCTCCAAAAGCGCCTCTACCGCATCGGTAATTTCATGGGCTTCAGCAGTCGTGAGGCACGCATCTACGTTGATGACCATGTCTACTGCTAGGCTTGGACCAATCCATCTGGACCGCACCCGTTCAACGCCCCTTACACCCGGCACTTCTTGAACTTCATCAATCAGCTGTTCCGGCTCTATGGCCATCTCGTCTAGGAGCACCGGCAAGGCCCGTTTAAATAGGCCGAAGGCCAGATAGAGAATTACCGCCGCCACCCCAATCGCGCAGAGCGTATCCAGCCAAGGAAATCCGAGGGCCGATAACTGCCAGCCGGCGATGACGACGACAGTAGTGAGAACGTCGGCCAGAGTGTGATTGGCATCGGCGAGCAAGATGTCTGAATGCAATCGTCTCGCCCAGTAACGCTGCCACGACGAAATGCCAATATTCACGCAAAGGACCCCCAGCATAATACCGAGCCCCCATGCGTTCTGTGACACCTCGACCGTTTCCCGTCGAACCGCGCGCAACGCCAACTCAAACGCCAGAACCGTCAACAAGGCCGCTAAGCCGAACACCGCCAATGTTTCGAATTTTCGGTGACCATAGGGGTGTCGGCGGTCCGCTGGCTGCGCGGAATGCCGAACAACAATCCAGGCGACTATGTTATTGGCGACATCGGTGAGCGAATGCACCGCATCGCCAAGCACCGCCAACGATCTGGTTGACAGTCCGACGGCCAATTTGGCGAACAATATTGTGAGGTTGGCCAACCCCTCGATTATGATGATCCGTTGGATCGAACGGTCCCGACCGGCACTCTGATCCATCATCCTCGATGTCTCTTTTTATCAGATCGAGATACATCTCGATCATTGATGCCAGTCCTATCGTCGTACCCAAGGTTGTTGGCGGGCCGCAATCAAGTTTAGCGCCAACAACCAGATCACCAGGTGTCGTTATCGTCATCGGCGAGATCGACCAGATGATCGAAATCGCGAATGACGATGTTGTGCTGATCGGGGCGCGTGATAACGCCCATCTTGTCGAGCAGGGTGATGGTGCGGCTGACGGTCTCGGTGGTGAGGCCCAGATAGTCGCCAATATCGTTGCGCGTCATCGGCACAAACAGGTTCAGCGGGTCATCGTGGCGTTCGTCGCTGCGCTCGGATAGGCGCAGCAAGAAGGAGGAGATTTTCTCCATGGCCGATTTGCGGCCCAGCAGCAGCATTTGATCCTGCGCCGCCGCCAGCTCGTTACTGGTCCATTCCAGGAAAGTGTGGCCGAGGGCGGGAAACGAGGCCATCGATTGATCCAGCCTCTCATGGGAATACCGGCACAGGCGCGCACCGGTCACGGCTTCGGCGGTGTAGCGATGCTGGCCGCGCGCGCCGAGGCCAAACGGCTGGCCGGGATAAACGAAATCGGTGATCTGGCGCCGGCCGTCGGGGGTCAGCTTATAGAGCAGGACAACCCCTTCGAGAACTTCGTAGACATAGTTGCTCGGGTCGCCTTCCCAGAAGATCACTTCTTTGGCGCGAACTTCCTGCAGGCTGCTGATCTCGAAAAGCTGATTTTTGAGCTCGACGTGATGGCCATGGCAGATTACAGAGTTGGCGATGATCTCGTTCGATGCGGTCGCGAATTGATTTTGCGCAATCATGGTCAATGTCCTGCTCCAAGGTTCCCCAAACGGGTGTTTGCTTCGAAACAGAGAAGACCATGCTGGTGTCACGGGCATATGTCAGAACGGCACTATTTCAGCGACTTTTGGAAACAGTTTGTAACAATGTGTAACAACGTGCCTATGTATAGGAACGATGACTGACGCCAACCACATACTCGTCGTCGACGACGACCAGCGTATCCGCGACATGTTGTGCCTCTATCTTGAGGACGAAGGGTTCAATGTCGCGACCGCGGCGGATGGCGACGAGATGCGCCAGCATATGGCGGAAAACCCGGTGGATCTGATTCTGCTGGACCTGGTGATGCCGGGTACGGACGGCCTGACCCTATCGCGCGAAATCCGTGCGGAATCGGATATCCCGATTATCATCCTGACCGGTAAGGGCGAGCCCATCGACCGCGTGGTGGGGCTGGAGGTGGGCGCCGACGACTACATTACCAAACCCTTCCATTTGCGCGAGGTATTGGCCCGGGTGCGCACCGTTCTGCGCCGGGCGGCGCCGCAGCCGGCCGCCTCGCCCCAAGCACCCTCGGCCCCATCACAGTCAAATAGTGATGGCGGCGATGAACGGCTTCAGTTTGCCGGTTGGCGGCTCGACTTGGTGAAACGCGAACTTCTCGACCCCAGCGGGGCGCAAACCCCGCTGACGACGGGCGAATTCAACCTCTTGAGCGCCTTCGCGCAGCGGCCGAACCGGCCGCTGGACCGGGATCAGATAATGGATGTGGTGAAAGGTCAGGATTGGCAGCCCTTCGACCGCAGCATCGACACCCAAATCGGGCGGTTGCGCAAGAAACTCGAGGCCGATCCGAAAGACCCGCAGCTGATCAAAACCGTGCGCGGCGTGGGCTATATTTTTACGCCCAAGGTAGAGAGCCTGGAGTAGTTAGTCGGCGTATTAGCTATCGATGACGTCGCGGAGCTTAGCGGCCAGATCGGCCAGTCTGTAGGGTTTCGTCAACAAAGCGCCGCCGCTTTCGATGGTGCCGGCCTGAAGACTAGCCTCTTCGGTATAGCCCGAGGTGAAGAGCACCTTGATGTTCGGATAGAGCCGCTTGGCTTCGTCGGCGAGCTCGGTACCCATCATACCGCCGGGCATAACGATGTCTGTGAACAGCACATCCACGGCGGGTGATTGTTTTAGAATTTCGAGCGCCGCCGGACCGTCGGACGCTTCCAGAACGCCATACCCAAGCTCCTCCACACGCGCCACCGTGGTGGCCCGCACCCGGTGATCGTCCTCGACAACGAGGATCGTAATATCTTGATTGCCCCTTTGCCGTGGCGATCCCGCCTGTTCATCGGCAGAGGCTACCGTGTCGCCATTCCGGGGTAGATAAAGGCTGACCGTGGTGCCCACGCCCATTTCGCTATAGAGGCGCAAATGACCGCCCGACTGTTTGGCGAAGCCATAGATCATGCTGAGGCCGAGCCCGGAGCCCGCACCCGCCTCTTTGGTCGTGAAGAACGGCTCGAATACCCGCTGTTGAATGTCGAGCGGAATACCGGTGCCGGTATCCGAGACCGACAGCATGACATAGCGGCCCGGCAAGACGTCGGGACGGGAATGGGTATACTCCTCGTCGAGTTCGGTATTTGTGGTCTCGATTGTTAATTTCCCCCCGCCGGGCATAGCGTCGCGCGCATTTAGACACAGGTTCAGGAGTGCATTCTGCAATTGCGCCGGGTCGGCCAGCGTCTGGTCGAGGTCGCTTGCCAAGAATGAGTGGATTTCGATGGATTCGCCGAGGCTGCGCTGCAGTAAGCCGGCGGTGTCCGCCACCAATTCGTTCAGGTCGATAATTCTCGGCGCCAAGGGTTGGCGCCGCGCAAAGGCCAGCATGCGGCCGGTCAATTGAGCGCCTAAATCGGCGGCCTCCTGTGCCTGCTCCAGCAACAGGCTGGCCCGCGCGTCTTCGGCCACACGGGGCTCGAGCATTTCCAGATTGCCGATGATCACGGTGAGTAGATTGTTGAAATCGTGGGCAACGCCGCCGGTCAATTGGCCAACCGCTTCCATCTTTTGCGCCTGGCGTAACTCATCCTGGCGCGCCACCTCGTCGGTTATGTCATGGATGATGCCGGTGAACATGCGCGAACCGTCGAGAATGATTTCGTCCACCGCCAGGTTCATGGGAAATGTCGAGCCGTCCTTACGCAGCGCCGTGACTTGGCGTCCGATGCCGATAATTTTCTTCTCGCCGGTCTCGATATAGTTGGCCAGATATTGGTCATGCTCCTCCTGGTAGGGTGAGGGCATCAACATCTTTACATTCTGGCCAATGACTTCGCCGGCGCGATAGCCGAATAGATGTTCGGCCGAGGGGCTGAACGATTCGACGATGCCGCGTTCATCGATTGTAACGATACCGTCGGGTGTCGTTTGCAGGATCGACTGCAGGCGCGCCTGCATTTCCACAAGTTCATCTTCGGCTGCTTTTCGCGCACTACGATCTTCGGTGCGCGTATACAGGCCAATAATTTCTTGGTCCTCGCCGCGGTGGGGCGTGAACAAAATGCGGACGTGCCGGGGACCGCCATGTTGATAGGGTACGGTTTTCTGGCTCGCGAACGCCTCGCCCCTTAGGGCTGCGTCGAGATCGCTCTTTATCACCTGATAGGCGTCGTCGCCGAGTGCCTCCCGAAGGGGTTTGCCCACCAAACTCTCGCGCGGCTGCCCGAGCCAATCTTCGTGGACCCGATTGGCAAATCGCAAAACCTCATCCCGATCGATATAGGAAATGAGGACCGGCAGGGCGTCGAAGACATCGTAGAGAAGCTGCTCTGACATCCAGGCAGCGGAAGACTCCGAATTGCCTTCTCCGGCGTCTTGCGCGGGCATACGAGTTCTCTCCCTGATGGACCGACGGATACTCGCAGTCACCCGGCTTTATTTCAATAGTGCCCGAGGGAAATCAGGAGGTACCGTCGCCGCTGCTGTCAAAGCCGCCGTCGGGCTCGGTGTCTCGTGAAGGGTGGGTGAGCGCCGCGCGCCGCTGTCGTCGCAGCGCCGCGACCTCTCTTTCCGGCATGGCGAATAGTTCGGCGATTTGACGATCCGTCAATGACGCCAGCAAGTCGTCAATGTCACGTTCGTCGATGGACCTTCGGTTCGGCATGCAATTTTCAGGCTCGGATCGGCGTCTGACTGATTTTCGACGCTGCGGCCGTAGCCTCCATCTACTCTGTTCACGTGGCCGCTATTAGATAGCGGCGGCGTGTCCGCACGCTTTGATCCTTGTCAATGTCGGCGCGGGCCGATGGCGTTTTTATGGCACCATCGTATTCGTCTGCACCGGTTAAACACCCATACACGGGGCCGGTTCGGTGGTTGAGTCGGGGGGCAGCGTAATTCTCCGCGAAATCTGCAGGTCCACGGAAGGAAGTGACAGAGACGTCGCTTCGGATGTTTGAAACCGAGTGTGATAATAGAGGACTGTTGAGATGAAAGATTTGGGGGGTGTGACCCAGACAGACCAATACCGGGCACTTGGTCTATACCGACAATCTGCTGCTGCTGACCCTGTCGCGCGGCGGCCCCATCGTCTGGCTTTCCGAGGTCGATGCGCAAAAGGCCGGGCGCCATCTACAAGCGCGAAGAAGACGGCATCGTTCTGATCGATCAGGAGAAATGCCGCGGCTGGCGCATGTGCGTATCGGGCTGCCCGTACAAAAAAATCTATTACAACTGGTCGTCGGGCAAGTCGGAGAAATGCACTTTCTGCTATCCCCGCATTGAAGCTGGCGAGCCGACGGTCTGTTCGGAGACCTGCGTCGGGCGCATCCGCTATCTCGGCGTTCTACTGTACGACGCCGACCGTATCGAAGAGGCCGCATCGACCGAGGATGAGCAGGACCTCTATCAGTCTCAGCTCGACATCTTCCTCGACCCCAACGACCCCGAAATCATCGCCCAGGCGCGCCGTGATGGCATCCCTGAAGCCTGGCTGGAGGCGGCGCGCAACTCGCCGGTGTGGAAAATGGCGATGGATTGGAAGGTCGCCTTTCCGCTGCATCCCGAATATCGCACCCTGCCCATGGTCTGGTACGTGCCGCCGCTATCGCCGATCCAATCGGCGGCGGATGCCGGCAAGATTGGCGTCGACGGCGATATTCCCGATGTGCGCTCGCTGCGTATTCCGGTGCGCTACCTGGCTAATTTGCTGACCGCCGGCAAGGAAGAGCCGGTCGTCACCGCGCTCGAACGCATGATGGCGATGCGCGGCTATATGCGCGCCAAAACCATCGACGGTTATATCGACGACGCGATCGCCCAGCGGGTCGGACTGACCCCGGACCAGATCGAAGAGATGTACCACATCATGGCGATCGCCAATTACGAGGACCGGTTCGTTATTCCGACCTCCCATCGCGAGGCTGCGGAAGACGCCCACGATATTCGCGGCTCGTGTGGCTTCAGCTTTGGCAATGGCTGTTCCGGCGGCACGTCGGAGACCAACCTGTTCGGCACGCCGCGCAAGAAAAGCGTGCAGACCCCATCGGAGGTATTCTAATGGCGAAGACATTCAAGATATTGTCGGCGCTGCTGTCCTATCCGACACCGGAGCTGCAAGCCGCCGCGCCGGAGTTCGGCGCCGTGCTGGCGGGCGAGAATTTGGTGCCAAAGCCGACCCGCGAAGCCCTGGCGCCGTTGATCGCACAGATCGCGGAAGACGACCTCTACGAACTGCAGGAACGCTATGTTCTACTGTTTGACCGTTCGCGCTCGCTGTCGCTGCACCTGTTCGAACATATTCACGGCGAGAGCCGCGATCGCGGCCAGGCGATGATCGATCTTGCTGAACTTTACTACCGCAACGGCTTGGCCATTTCGGCGCGGGAGTTGCCCGATTTTCTGCCGCTATTCCTGGAATTTCTCTCGACCCAACCGGAAGCCGAAGCGCGCGAACTGCTCGGTCAGCCGCTGCACATTATTTCCGCACTGGCGACCCGGTTGATGCGCCGGGAGAGCGTCTACGCGGCGGCTTTACGCGCCCTCGAGGCC
>JABDJY010000468.1 GCA_013003285.1 Alphaproteobacteria bacterium
GTCCCGAACGTGGTGCCGGGTGCAAGTTCGCTGAAGTTAAGATGGTCGATATCATCTCGAAAGCGAATGTCGGCCTCCGTTCCGTCGAAGGAGAAGGTTACCCCTCGTGGCACCTTCACAATAGCAAACGTACGCAAGAGGTCGAAATCCACTGCTTGAGGTGGATGGTCCGGGAAGTGCGACAAGGCGAGGCACGCTTCGATGAACTCGACCGCAGACGCGGTGGCCGTAGGGTCGCCCGTATTGCCGCATTCGACGGTTACCGCGGGGCAAACTTGTGCCATAGCCGCGGATTGCACGCCGACCGGTTTCTCAAAAAATACCACGGTTCGGCTGAACAGCCGTGCCAAATGCATGAACGGTGCTTCCAGCCGGTTGAGACAGGCATAATGGGGATTTAGTCCGGTGTTGGTGTGAATATCAATGCTCGCAAAAGGCTGTCGGGCTGCGACGTAGTCAAAGACCTTCTGCATGAGAGCAGTCTCCGGTGCCTCCGAATGAAGCGTACCCGGCCAAACCCGGTTGAAGTCGAGCTGACTATCCAGCGTCCTAACGCGGGCTTGCGCGGCGGCAACGTTGCCGACAAACAACAGGAGACGGCGGGGCAGGCCACGATCTTGGTGACGGCGCAGAACCTCTTGAGCGGCAAGCAGACCAGTATCTTCGTTACCGTGAAGAAGCACTGAGACAAACAGCGGTTGTTCGATACGCCCGGGCAGATCGAACAGGGTCGGCTGTGGCAGCGTATGAATAAGATCGGGAACGGAGGTGGTGAGGAGAGCCTCCGGTACATGATCGAGAATGTTCAGATCCAATGTGGTCTTTCCTTCGTAATTCAACTCATAGATCCCATTCGTGGACCGGAACGGCACTTCGCTGCCGCTCACAATAAACCGACATCAACTCCAGAAAATCTCCGTCCTGTTTATCGAGTTCCGCGCGCTGCCATGCAGCGCCTGTCTGACGACTGCGCACGCGCGCTTCAACAATGTTGAGATAGAATTCACAGTCGTCTTCGTCCACCCCAAACGCTGCCAAGCCGCGGCGAGCAGCCGGGATCAGTTCATCAAGCAACAGCGCCCCTGCTCCCACGCGGTCCGCCTCAGGCCAGATAAGCTGCGCATCGAGGCCATGCCGTGCTGCTTCATAGAAATTTGCATTCGCATCGGCGAAGGACAGGTTTCCCGCCTCATCGAAGCCAGTATCGACCATATACCGCACCAGGCCAAAATAGCAGGCCGCGTTCGCTACCATGTCGATTATGGTCGGACCCGAGGGCATTATACGGTGCTCGATCCGCAGATGCGGTGTGCCATCCGCCTCAAATCCAACCAAAGGACGATTCCAGCGCCAGATCGTCCCATTATGAAAGCGGAGATGACGGAAGTTATCTGGCGGTTCTTCGAATATTGTTGGTATCAGAACCGGGTATGCGGCCAGGTTTTCCGCTAGCGCTTCGAAAAGGCTCGATTCCAGATAGCCTGACCCAAAGGTGACCCGGCCGTGTGTCGCATCGTAATTAGTCAGCGCGATAGATTGTTCGAATAAAGGTATGCGGGTCTCCTGCCAGAGATCACGGCCGAACAAAAACGGCGCATTAACGCAACTGGCTAGAAGGGGCGCCGAGGCCATAAGAGAAGCGTTGTAGTAGCGGTGCGCGATACTGGCCGGTGTCTTCAAATGGATTTGAAAAGAGGTCGTGGCAGCTTCCAGCATCACGTCATGATGCTCCCTATGCAAATGCTCCTTTCCATCAATATCGATCACCAAAGGGCGACCACCGCGTTGGTGCAGTATCTCGTTGTTCAACGCTTCGTATCTTTTTAGGGGCGACATGTTTGAAAGCGTCAGGTCTTCGTCGCGTATGATCGGCAAAGTTCCAATCATCACCATGTTGGTATCGAGCCCGTGCGCCACGTTGTTGCAGTGGGCCCAAAGGTCGGAAAGTACTGCAGATGCCCGCCTCAATGTATCCCCGCCGAGTACGAGAGGCTCACAATTGAGTTCTACGTTGAAGCGTGAAAGCTCGGGCACCACGAGGGGATGTGCAAGTTTTTTCAGAAATTGCTCATTAACGGGATTAGGAGAGAATCCATGGTCTAGCAGCCACGCCTCAATCTCAAATCCAATGACAAAGCCGTCTTCCGATAACCTTTTGTCGCGGACCAGGGACGAAAAGAAATCAGTTTCCACTCGCAGACGTTCGCCGAAACGGTTGAAGTCGGCTAGATCGAAGTTTGAGTTCGAAATTTCTTCGCCCATGGAGACCAGCTAGGTGTAAAGGCTTTTCTATAAGCTATTGCAACGCACGTAGGTTAATAAACGATTTTGCACAATGTCGATCGTCCGGGAAGCGGCGTCACAATAGTGGTATCGATGTCCAGCCTCCTCTCGACACCAGTGGAAGCTAGGCAGGGTTCTTTGTAGTGAACGAGGTCTACGAGCGGACGGCCTGTCCGCTCTGAAGACCTCACCGTTCGGCGACGGTATGATTCAAGCTAGTACAATATTAGCTTCTACTTAAGGGTTGGAATTGGCTATTTCCAGTCGTCAGCAGGCACCTTCAATCACGACCGGTTTGGACCTAGAAGCGGAAATGGATAGTTCCTGATCCCAGCACAACAGTTCGCGTGTTGGTAAATGCCCAGAAACCGCCGGCACCCCCGGGTTTGCTCAAACATAGCCGCCGACCAAAGTTGTGGTCTCGCCGCCCATGCCGGCCTTGAAGGCCGCGACGCCGGGGGCCTCGCTGTTGATACCACCCAGATCCAGCCACCGAACGCCGGCGACCTTGAGGTGGGTGGCGGCGCGCCACAGCAGCAAATTATGGGCGCGCAGTTTTCGGCCCTGATCGCCGGACCAGCCGACCACATAGGTCGCTGACGTGCCATGTACGGTCATCAGCACGCCGGCGACCGGTGCGCCTTCGTGCTGGGCGATCAGCAGCTGCGGCTGCTGGTCGGCTGACGCGTGTTTGCGCAAGGCGCGGAGCAGGGCGGGCGAGGGACCGCGATAGCCATGGGCCGCCATATGTTGGGCGTGATTGTCGTAGAGCCATTCGAACTGGCTGTCGTCGGTGGCGATAACCACATCCATATTGTGGCCTTCTGCCTGGTTCAACTGGTTGCGCCAGGTGCCGCGCAGATCGGCGCGCAGGGTTTCAACCGTTGGGGTCAGGTCGAGCCAGATGGTCGAATAGCCTTCCGCCACCCGGCGAAACCCAGCGGCTTTCATGATGTCGCGGTTCGCCGGCGTGTCGGCCAGTTCCGGGTGAAAGGTCAGCGGCCGGCCGCGCCACCAGCGATGGCGGTAACGCAATTTCTGCAGCGCCAGTTTCAGCATCTCGGCGGGGATCTCGTCATAGATCCACAACGGCCCGCGATAGAGGCTGCTATTGGCGGCGCCGGCAAAGCCGCGCTGTTGGGTGACGATGGTCATGCCGATGGGTTTGCCCTGAAAGCGAATGAGGCCGTAATCGGCGCCGCCCTTATCGACCTCGGCTGTCGCCGCCGCATAGGCCAGGCTCTGGGGCAGGGTGGGCCGCGCGCAATTCTCCAGCATGGTCTGCCATTGCGCCGCGCTATGGCGGTTCCAATCGATCTGGAACAGGGTCAGCGAGGGGTCGGCGGTGTCGGACATGAAAGTGAAAGCCCCGCCTTAGTCGCCGGCAGCCAGGGCTTGGCGCAGATTACCGTCGTGGCGGGCCAGCAGGGCTGTGGCGTCGTCGAGGCCGATACCCTTGGCGATGAGGATGGCCAGCTTGGTATTGTCGTGCGCGGCGACCAGGGCAGCGCGGGCGCCGTCGGTATCGGTACCGGTGATCTCGCAGATCATGCGCACGGCGCGCTGTTTCAGCTTGTCGTTGGTCAGCAGCACATCGACCATATAGCCGCCATAGGTGCGGTTGAGGCGGATCATGGTCAGTGTCGAGAGCAGATTGAGGGTGACCTTCTGAACCGTGCCGGCGGTCATGCGCGTCGAGCCGCCGATGGGCTCGGCCCCCGATTGCACGGCGATGGCATGTTCGGCGGCGTCCAGCAGCGGGGCGGACGCGTTGTTGGCGATGGCGATGGTCAGCGCGCCGGCGTCGCGGGCGGCCTCGCACACCGCCAGCGTATAGGGGGTGGTGCCGCTGGCTGAAATGGCGATCAGCGCGTCGTCCGTGCCCAGCTTGAGCGCCGTCGCCTCGGCAGCGCCCGCGCCGGCACCGTCCTCGGCGCCCTCGATGGGTTTTATCAGCGCCTCGAGACCGCCGGCGATGAGAAAGCCGCCGCGCTCGGGCGGCCAGCCGAAGGTGGGGATCAATTCGGCGCCATCGAGCACGCCCAAACGACCCGACGTGCCGGCGCCGGCATAGATCAGCCGGCCGGTCGATGTTGCGGCCAGCCGCCCGGCGATAGCCGAAGCCGCCGTGGCGATGGCGTCGGTGACATCGCGGGTGGCGGCCAACCCGGCGGCCTGCGCATCGAGAATAAGCGAGATGATCTCGCCATTGGAGCGGGCGTCGAGATCGTGATAGCGGGCGTCGAAATCTTCAGTGTTCATGGGTGTCATTGTTAGCTTGGGTCGCTTGCGGCGGTCACGGCGTTTTCCATAGCATAAATCGCGAACCGACGGCGCGCCTGGTGGTATAGGGTGTGCGAGAAAATTCGGAACGGGGCGAGACGATATGCCGGAACGGCTTTTTTGCGGTGTCGATGGCGGTGGCAGCAAGACGCGCATCGCCTTGTACGATGCCGCTGGCCAGCAGCTTGGCCTGACCATCGCCGGCCCCACCAGCCTGACCCTGCGGGGACCCCAGGCGTGGGATGTCATCCTGGATGCGTTACGCGGCCTGTGCGCGGCGATCAGTCATGACCCCGACGATTTTCGCGACATGCATTTCGGTATTGGCCTGGCCGGCGTCAACAATGGCGATCAACGGGCGGCTTTTATCGACGCGGCCCCGGCGGTCGGCGCGCTCCATGTAGCGACCGATTCTTATATCGCCGCCTTGGGCGCGCATCAGGGTAAGCCGGGGGCGATCATCATCGTCGGCACCGGATCGGTCGGCTACCGCATCGATGCCGGCGGCGGATCACGGTTGGTCGGCGGCTGGGGCTTTCCCGTTGGCGATGAGGGCAGCGGCGCCTGGCTTGGCCGCGCGGCGCTGGTGCAGGCGCTCCATGCCTTCGAAGGACGGTTACCGGGAGGCGCAACAGAGCTGCACCGCGCCTTGATCGAGCGCTGCGGACCGACGCGCGATGAGATGATGGGTTGGTTGCTCGGCGCTGCCTCGACAAAATATGCCGCCCTGGCGCCGTTGGTGATCGACTGCGCCGGCCGCGACGATCCGGCGGCGCTGGAATTGGCGGCCGCCGCCGGCAAGGAAATCGACGCGCTGGCGGTGGCGCTGGATCCGGCGCGCGTCATACCGTTGTCGCTGGTCGGCGGATTGGCTGAGCCGCTGGCGCCCTATCTGCCGGCGCCGTTGCGCAACTGGGTGCGCGCGCCCCATGACGAGCCGATCGCCGGCGCACTGATGTTGGCGCAGGGCCGCGCGCCCGAAGAAAGCCTGGCCTGGGGAGGGGATTAGATGTCGAACCTGAGCGGACGGATTTTAACACCGGACGGTTGGGTCGCCGGCCGGATCGAATATGACGAGAAGATCGCCTCGGTTGTCGGCGATAGCGGCGGCAGCGGCGGCAGTGATGACGGCGTGACCATCCTGCCCGGCTTCGTCGATCTACACGTGCCCGGCGGCGGCGGCGGCGATGTCATG
This sequence comes from Alphaproteobacteria bacterium, assembly GCA_013003285.1. Taxonomy (GTDB): domain Bacteria; phylum Pseudomonadota; class Alphaproteobacteria; order UBA6615; family UBA6615; genus JABDJY01. The sequence continues at coordinate 5,762 of JABDJY010000468.1, forward strand.
CAGGGCTTGGCGGCGATCCGGCGTTGCGCGGCATTGCATGCCAGCCACGGCACCACCTCCTTCCTGGCGACCACCATCACCGCGCCCGCCGACGACATCGACGCCGCCGTCGCGGCGATTAGCGAGGCGGCACAAGATCGCGGCAGCAACGAAGCGCGGATTCTGGGCGCGCATCTGGAGGGACCCTATCTCAACCCGGAACGGTTGGGCGCGCAGCCGCCCTTTGCGCAAGCGCCCGACCTGGCATTCATCGGCGGGCTCTGCGACCGCGCGCCGATCCGGCTGGTTACCCTGGCGCCGGAATGCGACCCGGGACACGCGCTGATCAAGCAATTGGCGGCGCGCGATGTCGCGGTTCAGATCGGCCATAGCGGCGCCGACTATGACGCGGCGATGGAAGCACTGGCGGCCGGCGCGCGCGGCTTTACCCATTTGTATAACGCCATGTCGCCCTTGCATCACCGCGCGCCGGGTGTGGTGGGCGCGGCGCTGGCCCATGGCGAGTATGCCGCCCTCATCCCCGATCTGGTCCATGTGGCGCCCGGCGCCATTCTGGCCGCGCTGCGGGCCGTGCCGCGGCTGTATTTCGTCACCGACGCCACCGCGGCGGCGGGCATGCCCGACGGCGAGTATCCGCTGGGACGCCACACGGTGACCAAGCGCGGCGGCACGGTATTTCTGGCCGACGGCACTTTGGCGGGCAGCGCGCTCACCATGGATCAGGCCTTGCGCAACCTGGTGTCGATCGGCGTGGACCTGGCCGACGCGGCGCAGCGGCTGGCGACCTATCCGGCTGATTTCATCGGCGCCATCGATCGCGGGCGGATCGAGACCGGCGCCTATGCGGATTTCGTCGCGCTGGATGCCGAATTGCAGGTGACCCAGGTTGTCGTCGAAGGCGAGACCGTCTTCGCGGCTTAGCCGCGCCACGGGTCCAGAATATCCTCGGCGCTGTCACCGCGGCCGAGCGCCAGGCGCAAGCTGTCGCTGCCGAGCAGGGTATCGATCACATGCCGCTCGCCGGTATCTTGGCCGGCCTCAGCGCCGAGCGACATGATCGGCGCGGTGCGCCATTCGAATTGCGGGTGGGTACTCGATATCCAGGCCAGCAGCCGAACGCCGAGGCCGAAACCGTCGCACCGGGTATCGGTGATGTCGAACCGGATCGCCGGCAGGGTCTGGCCGGCATAGTCGCCCGCATCGGGCCGGATGTTGCAGGACGTGGCGGTAATACCGGTGGGCCAATTATTGGCGGCGTCCGCCGCGGCCTGCACATCCAGCCACGGCGCGCCGATGCAACGGAACGGCAGCTTCGTGCCGCGTCCCTCGCTGAGATTGGTGCCCTCGAACAGCACCAGGCCGGGATAGAGTTGCACCGCGTCGGGCGACTGGAGAGAGGGCGACGGCAGCACCCATGGCGTGTCGGGGTTGGCGTCGCTCTCGATCACCGTCAGATCGGCTGCCCGGGGATGATCTTTCACGGCGTCGGCGACCAGTGTGCCGATGGTCTCGCCATGCACAAACGGCACATCGAAATAGGCCAGGAATGAGCGAAAGTTCGGGTCGAGCGGCGGGCCGAAAGTAACCGGTCCAAGCGGGTTTAGACGGTTACATATGATGGTCTCGACGCGCGCGTCGAGCGCCGCCTCCGCGGCAAGCGCCGCCGTCGTCGCGTAGGTGTAGCAGCGCACCCCGACATCGCGCAGATCGATGATCAGCGTATCGATCAACCCGAGATGGTCGGGGGTGGGCGCGCGCCGGGCGCCATAGAGACTGATCACGTCGTGCTGGTCGGCCCTCTGGTCGGCAACGGCGGCGCCGGCCTCGTGATCGGCGGCCGGCCCGTGCTCGGGCGCGAATAGGCAGGCGAGGCCCGGCCCCGATCCCTGTGCCAGGGCGTCGCCGACGGCCTGGGCGCTTTGCCGTCCGTCCACGGTGAGGCAGGCGGCGTTGGTCAACAGGCCGACCCGGCGTTGGCGCAGCGCTGCCAGCCGATCATCGTCAGCCAGTAATTTGTCGATGCCCGAGGCGGGAATCGTATCGGTAGGGGCGCGCTTGCTGTTCACGCAACCGAAACTATCGGCGCGCGCGGGCAGAGGCAATTGGCCGATAAATTGTAACGGTGAGGGCGTTTACGCGAAGGTCTCGACGAGGGGCCCGGTGTCGCTGATCAGGGCGCGAATATCATCGGGCAGTTCTTCGGCCGGTAGGCGCTGCAGAACATCGCCGGTTTCGGGATCGAGAATTTCCACGATCACCTCTTCGGAATCTTCGTCGTAATTCAGGCGTGCTTGAAAGGCGCGCGTCGGCAATTCGACCCGTTGCGCCTGCGAACGACTTTCCACGCGCTCGCCCTTTTCGACAGGCTGCTCGCTGTCGGGTTCGGGCAGGCGAACCACAGCAGCCGCGTCTCCTCGAACAGAGCCGGTTTGGGGTGTGTTACTTATCGCGTCGAGACTGGGCATACCATTCTCCAAGCAACGTTGTGCCGATTGCATGCTGGCTGAATCGGCAATGGGCCAGAAATCGAGAATTCTGGTACCGTGAATGTAGACCACTATTCAGGAGAAATATTCAAAAGGAAAGAAAAAATAAGTAAAAAACCGTATAAATGAACTAATAAATAAATTATTTTAAATAAATATATTGTTTTACTAAAATACCTGGAATTCAATCGTGCCGGGCGACAAGCCCCAGGGAGGGCCAATTGGGACGCGTGGCGATGTCCTTGGCGCCGCAGCCGCTACAGCGCAGACGGGCGCCGATTTCCGGTACCGGTATATTGGGGCCGAATTGATCGATCAGCATCTGCACCGCCAACACGGCGTGATGGGTGCAGCGATTACACCAACAGAACACATCGACCTGGTGGCTCACCAACTCGCTTACGGTAATTGCGGAAATTTTATCGTCGCGGGTGTTTTGCCAGCGGCGTTTGAGACCAGCCATGAGAAATTTGGTGATTTAGGGTCAAAGAAAGAACATAACAAGAACATTCGGGATGGTCAATTAGGATGGCCAATATCGCACACGTTGGGCCGAATTTATGCCCGATAGATAACGAGGGCAGGGGCGTTCAATCAGCCGATCGAGATCAGGTTGGGACGCCGTTCGATAGATCCGAGAATCTTCACCAAATTGGTATCTTGCTTTAGCCGAATCGGCCCCCGCAGCAAGCCGTAGCGGCCGCCTTTTCCGCTATGTCCCGGTAGTTTTTCAATCGAATAGAGGGGGTGCTCGGCGGTGTGCCGGAACACCGAAAATACCGCCCGGTCGCGGCCATGATCGATGGCGTAATCGCGCCACTCACCGGCGGCGACCCGGCGGCTATATTCGTTCAGCAATACGCGCAGTTCTGTCCGGTCAAAGGATACACGCTTGCTCTGCTTATGATTGGTCTGCTTACGAGGGCCTTTCAGCCGGTAAACTGAACTCATTGCTGGCGCACCTACTGGATCGACTCAGTGACACAATTGTGACGGAAAAAGTTTTCCCTATTTTTCCCGGTGTGTCCAGTCTTGGGCAAGCAATCAGGGAATATCAGGGCAGGGAATATCAGGGCGGGGCTATTGGGTGCGCCGGCTTGCCGTCTCGTGCGGATTATCCTGAGTGTAGCACGTCACATTGGCAATCGAGCGGTAGCAGGCCAGGTCGGCCGCGGGATTGGGGGTATCGTTAATCGGCGGCAGACACCAGCTGTCGCCGGAAATGGAGTTGCGGATGCTGCAATTCATGCCGGTGGCGGCGGACATGGCGTGATTTTTTTTTTTATTTATTGTGTGAACAACGTTTTCTACACTGGCGCCGCTCAGGGCGACCGATAAGGGGTCGGTACAGGCGGTTAGGGCGCCGAGCATCAAAACGGCGCTCACCGGGCGAAATGCCGGCATTCCTGTCGCGTAACGGCAGGCTCTGCTAAGAAGCGGAAGTTTTGGCATACCTGCCGGTTCCTCTACCCAGAGATTCAATGTAAACAGGCCCTCATGGCCCACACATCACTATTCGCTCATTTTGTTAAGATTCTGCTTTAATTGTGGAGCCGAACCGCATAATCCATTCAAAAGCCGGTTAGAATCTTGATTCGAAGACGTAAGCGGCGATATAGCCCCTGAGGGCGTTGCGACGCAGGTGGCGCACGCTATAGTTCGGCAGTGCCGACGGTATTAAATAATGAGGACAGCACGTGTCGGATGATCTGTTCCGAGAAGTCGACGAAGAAGTTCGTCAAGACCAATATTTAGAGCTTGGCAAGAAGTACGGCGCCTATGCGATCGGCGTGGCCTTGGTGGTTGTTTTGATCACAGTCGGCTTCGTCTTCTGGCGCGATTCACAGCAAGCCGCCCGCGATGCCAGCGGTGAGCAACTGCTCGCCGCCATCAATATTGCCGAAGACCAGGCCGACCAAGCCCTCGACCAGTTCGCCATTCTGGGCGAAGAGGGAACCAAGGGTTATCGGTTGCTGGCCCGCTTTCGCGAGGGCGCATTATTGTCCCAAACCGGCGATGTGCGCGGTGCAGTTGCCGTCTATGACAAGGTGGCTGAGGATTCGAGCCACGACCAGATCTATCGCGATTTGGCGAAGGTATTGGCTGTGTCCCACGGCATGTCGATCATGAACCTCGGCGAGGTTGAAGAGCGGCTTGCCTCGGTGTTGGACGACGACAATAGCTGGCGTTATTCGGCGCGCGAACTCGTCGCAACCGCGGTGATGGCGTCCGGTGATTCGGCGGCGGCCCGCGAGGCGTTCCAGGCTTTGGTCGACGACGTTGAGGCGCCGGCCGGTGTGCGTGCCCGCGGTGCCGAAATGCTCGCGATCCTGGCCCAATAGGCCGGCGCGATGACGGCGGTAAAACGGTAATGAACTGGCACAATTTACGAGTGTGGACGATCGCGGTGGCGGCAATCGCGCTGACCGGCTGCGATACCATCGACGATGTTCTCGGTAATCGCGAAGGTCCGAAGCTGCAAGGCACGCGGATTCCCATATTGCTGGCGAACGATGCGGTAAAGGCCGATCCTGGCATCTCCGATCTGGCGGTGACATTGCCCCGGCCACTGGCCAACGATGCCTGGCCGCAGCAGGGCGGTTTCCCCAATCATGCCATGCACCATCTCGCACTGGGCGACGCGCCGCGCACCATATGGTCGGCCGATGCGGGCTCGGGTTCGGACAGCGATGCGCCCATCTTATCGGGGCCGGTTACCAGCGGTGGCCTGGTCTACACCATGGACGCGGATGCGGTGGTGTCGGCCTATAATGTTGGCGATGGCCAGGTGATCTGGCGCGCCGATATCGAGCCGCCGGAAGAAGATGACGGCAATTGGGGCGGCGGGCTCGCCGTCGATAACGGTTTGGTTTTCGCCGCCACCGGTTTTGCCCAAGTCGTCGCCTTACGGGCCGATACCGGCCAAGAAGTGTGGCGGACCAACGTATCGGGGCCGATGCGCGCCGCGCCGACGGCTTTCAATGGTCGCGTTTTCGCGGTGACCAAGGACAACCAGCTCTTTGCCATTAACGCCGAGGATGGCGAATCCCTATGGTCCCATACGGGGTTCGAGGAAACCGCGGGCCTGATCGGCAGCGCCAGTCCAGCGGTCGATGGCGACATCGTCGTGGTGCCCTATTCGTCGGGCGAAATATTCGCGCTACGGGTCGAGAATGGACGCCAGCTTTGGGGCGAAAATCTGGCGGCGATCCGTCGCGCCGACGCGGTCTCCGCGCTGGCCGATATTCGTGGCCGGCCGGTCATCGACCGCGACAAGGTCTATGCGATCAGCCATTCGGGCCGCATGGTGGCCATCGATCTGGCGTCGGGCCGCCGTATCTGGGAAGCGCCCCTGGGCGGGGTCAACCAGCCCTGGGTCGGCGGCGATTTTATTTTTGTGTTGACCACGGACGCGACGGTTGCCGCGCTTACGGCGCGCGATGGCCGCATTCGCTGGCTGACGCCCATCGGTCTGTTCGAAGAGCCTGACAAGCGCCGGGGCCGGATAAACTGGTCGGGGCCGGTTCTCGCCGGCGATCGGTTGATCGTCACCGGCAGCCATGGACTGGCGGTAACGCTGTCGCCCTATACCGGTGATATTATCGGCGAACAGGAGATGCCCGATGCGGTATCGCTGCCGCCGGCGGTGGCCGATCAAACACTCTACTTTTTGACCGACGAGGCGCGTCTGGTCGCCTACCGCTAGCGCGGTACCGGAAAGTCTTATGCAGCCAACTATTGTCATCGCAGGGCGGCCGAATGTCGGCAAGTCCACCCTATTCAATCGCTTGGTCGGCCGGCGCGATGCCATCGTCAACGACCAGCCCGGGGTGACCCGCGATCGCCGCGAGGGCGATGCGCGCATCGGCGATATCAAGTTTCGCGCCGTCGATACCGCCGGCCTGGAAGACGCCTTCGACGATAGCCTGCCGGCGCGCATGCGCCGCCAGACCGAGGTCGCCATCGGCGATGCCGATTTGGTGCTGCTGGTGATCGACGCGCGCGCCGGGGTCACGCCGGTGGATCAGCATTTCGCCAGCTGGCTGCGCACCCTCTCGGTGCCGGTGCTTCTGTTGGCCAATAAGTGCGAAGGGCGCGCCGCCCAGCCGGGCGTCTACGAGGCTTATAGCCTGGGGCTCGGCGATCCGGTGCCGGTCTCGGCCGAGCATGGCGGCGGCATGAATATGCTCTATGACGCGATCTCGGAGGCGTTGGGCGGCGTGGAATTCCTCGAAGAACAGAGGGACGCGGTAAAAGAGCAGGGGCCGCTGCAGCTGGCCATCGTCGGCCGTCCCAATGTGGGTAAGTCCACATTGGTGAACGCGCTGAT
>JABDJY010000472.1 GCA_013003285.1 Alphaproteobacteria bacterium
TCGAGGTCGAATTAATCGAGGCGAAGTAAGATTTAGATCAGTATCCGGCCAGAATAAGCCATTCTGGTCGGATACGGCTCTAGACACGGCGCACCGCCTCGCGGCACCCTAGGGGTGTCATGACCGATAAAGAAATCAGCTTCATCCTCGACGGCCGCGCGGTAAGCGCCGGGCCGGACGAAACCATCTGGCAGGTCGCCCAACGCGAGGGGGTCGAGATCCCCCATCTCTGCTATGCGCCCGATCCGGGCTACCGGGCCGACGGCAATTGCCGCGCCTGCATGGTCCATATCGAGGGCGAGCGGCCGCTGGCCGCCTCGTGCTTACGCAAACCCGACGATGGCATGGTGGTCGAGACCCAGGCCGAGCGCGCCACCGCCGCCCGCAATATGGTCATCGAGCTATTGCTGGCCGACCAGCCGGCGCGCGAAACCGCGCCCGATCCCCAATCCAAATTCTGGCAATGGGCCGACCGCACTGGCGTTGCCGACAGCCGCCTGCCGGCACGCGACAATAGCGCCGCGCCGGCGCCCGATTCCAGCCACCCGGCCATGGCGGTCAATCTCGACGCCTGCATCCATTGTAATCTGTGCGTGCGCGCCTGCCGCGAGGTGCAGGTCAACGACGTGATCGGCATGGCAGCGCGGGGGACGAACTCGAAAATTGTGTTCGATTTCGACGATCCCATGGGCTATTCGACCTGCGTGGCCTGCGGCGAATGCGTGCAGGCCTGCCCGACCGGCGCCCTGCTGCCGGCGACCATGGTCGACGAAGCGGGTATCGGTATCGGCGCCACGGAAGCCGGGGGCCCCATCGCCGACCGTACCGTCGATAGCGTCTGCCCCTATTGCGGCGTGGGCTGTCAGCTCACCTACCACATCAAGGATGATCGCATCGTCAAGGTCGATGGGCGCGACGGCCCGGCCAACGAAAACCGCCTCTGCGTTAAGGGCCGCTTCGGTTTCGACTATGTGCACCATCCCCACCGGCTGACCACGCCGTTGATCCGCAAGGAAGGCGTCGGCAAACGCTGGGACGACGAGGTCGATCCGGCCGATCCCTCGACCCATTTCCGAGAGGCGAGTTGGGAAGAGGCGCTCGACGCCGCCGCCAACGGTTTGCGCCGGGTTGCCGACGTCCATGGCGGCCAGGCCATCGCCGGGTTCGGCTCGGCCAAGGGATCGAACGAAGAAGCCTATCTGTTCCAGAAGCTCATCCGCACCGCGTTCAAGACCAACAATGTGGATCACTGCACCCGGCTGTGCCACGCCTCGTCGGTGGCGGCGCTGATGGAGACCATCGGCTCCGGCGCGGTCACCGCGCCGTTTACGGCGGTCGAGGATTCCGACTGCATCATCGTTATCGGCGCCCGGCCGACCGAGAACCACCCGGTCGCCGCGACCTATCTCAAGCAAGCCACCAAACGCGGCGCCAAGCTGATCGTGATGGACCCGCGCGGTTATGCGCTGACCCGCCACGCCGACCATTTCGTGCAGTTCAAGCCGGGCACCGACGTGGCGCTGCTCAACGCCATGATGCACACCATCCTCGACGAAGGCCTGGCCGACGAACAATATATCGCCGGCTATACCGAGGACTTCGACGCGCTCAAGCAAAAGGTGCTGGCCTTTCCGCCGGAGGATATGGCGGCGGTGTGCGGCGTCGACGCCCAGACCATTCGCACCGTCGCGCGCACCTACGCCACCGCCGAGCGCGCCATCATCTTCTGGGGCATGGGAATTGCCCAGCATGTGCACGGCACCGATAACGCCCGATGCCTGATTTCGCTGGCGCTGCTCACCGGCCAGATCGGCCGCCCCGGCACCGGCCTGCACCCGCTGCGCGGCCAGAACAATGTGCAAGGCGCGTCCGACGCCGGTCTCATTCCCATGGTCTATCCCGACTATCAATCGGTGAGCGACCCGGCGGCGCGCCAGCGCTTCGAGAGCCTGTGGGGGGTCGAGGGTCTCGACCCCAATGCGGGCTTAACCGTGGTTGAAATCATGGACGCGGCGCGCGACGGCAAGGTGCGCGGCATGTATGTGATGGGTGAAAATCCGGCCATGTCCGACCCCGACCAGCATCATGCGCGCCAAGGCCTCGCCGCGCTCGATCACCTGGTGGTGCAGGAGATATTCCTCACCGAAACCGCCGCCCATGCCGACGTCATTCTGCCGGCCTCGGCCTGGCCGGAGAAATCGGGCACGGTCACCAACACCAACCGGCAGGTACAGATCGGCCGGCCGGCGCTGCCCCTGCCCGGCGCGGTTCAGCAGGATTGGTGGATCATCCAGGAACTCGCCCAGCGGCTCGGCCTCGGCTGGGCCTATGGCGGCGTCGAGCAGGTGTTCGACGAGTTGCGCCAGGCCATGCATTCGATCGACGGCATCACCTGGGACCGGCTGCAGCGCGAGGACGCCGTCACCTATCCCTGCGACGCGGTGGACCAGCCGGGCCAGGAGATCATGTTCGCCACCGGCTTCCCCACCGCCTCGGGCCGCGGCAAGTTCGTGCCCGCCGAAGTGCTGCCGCCCGACGAATTGCCCGACAGCGACTACCCCATGGTGCTGACCACCGGGCGCATGCTCGAACACTGGCATACCGGCGCCATCTCCCGGCGCGCCACCGTGCTCGACCATATCGAGCCCGAGGCCGTCGCCACCCTGCATCCGCGCGAGTTGCGCCGGCTGGACGTGAGCCCCGGCGGCATCATTCGCGTCGCCACCCGGCGCGGCGCCATCGAACTGGCCGCGCGCGCCGACCGGGACGTGCCCGAGGGCATGATCTTCATCCCCTTCTGCTTCGCAGAGGCGGCCGCCAATCTGCTGACCAATCCGCAGCTCGACCCGTGGGGCAAAATCCCTGAGTTTAAATTCTGCGCCGCCAAGGTTGAAAACGCCGAGCGCAGCGCCGCCGAATAAAAAGCGAATAAATAACGAGAGACAAGACCATGGACACACCGCGCATTTCACAGAGCGAAATGGAAGCCAACCATGTGGTCAGGGTCGGCGACGCCAGAGGGTCGGAGCTGGCCTATCTGGATCAGCGCATTCCCGGGCATGAGCGCGAGATCGTAAATTTGGTCGGCATGAACGTGACCGAAAATATGGACGATCCCGACTTGGACCCCAAGATCGGCAACGCCCATGGATTTTCGCTGGTCTATAATTGGGCGCGTGAGGGCAGCGGGTCCGGCGCCGCGCTGCACGCCCACCAAACCGAAGAAATCTTTGTGCCCATGATCGGCACCTGGGAAGTGTTCTGGCTGGAGGGCGAGGAAGAGCATGCCGTGCGCCTCAACCCGCTCGATGCCATCAACGTGCCGATCGGCATTTATCGCGGCTTCCGCCTGGTCGAGGGCGGCGCGGAATCCCTCATGCTCGCCATCGTCGGCGGCCCCAATGCCGGCCATGTGGCCTGGCACCCCAGCGTCATCGCCCGCGCCCGCGAAACCGGCCTCGAAGTGGACGACAACGGCAACCTCCGCGAGATCGGTTGAGGTCAGTTGGACTCGGCAGAGCGCCCTCGTGCTTCGACAAGCTCAGCATGAGGGCTTTGTAAATCCGCAACTAAACGCATCCTCATCCTGAGCTTGTCGAAGCGTGGGGAGTCCACAAATTGAAAAAGGCCCGACCGTTTTCACGGTCGAGCCTTTTTCTGAGCTTTATCGGGTGCAAATTTTAAGAGCGGGCGGTCCATTGAACTGGCTCTTGCCCGGCCGGAAATACATACGCGACACAAATTTTCCGAACACTGCTCCCGTCTCTCCTCCCCTCCCTCGGGCCGTCTTACACACCGCCAGGTTATGTGCCTTCGCGGCGTCGGCGCGCTGGTGTTAACACCTCGCGCCGTTCTTTCGAGGCGGATTTAAGAGGGTTTGGGAACCAGAGTCAAACGGTACCTGCGTCTGGGTTAGAGGCATTCTAATCGGCCAAATATGATTCCGCGGCGGCGAGGTCTTCGGGCCGGTTGACGTTAAAAAACGGGTCGATTGCATCGCCGCTGAACTCGACCCCCTTCAGGTTGTAGCCGGCGGTCCAGTCATCGACTTTGCGCACGCCGCGATCCACAAGCGCAGCGCGGAGTTCGCTGGTTAACGCCACCGGCCAGAGGCCGAAAACCGGGTGCCGGCGACCGTGGGACGCTGCGCACGCCATGTCCGCGCGGCCATCAATTATCGCCGCGCCCAAACGCGCGATAAGGTCTTCGGGCAAAAAAGGCGCGTCGGTGGCGACGGTGGCGATCCACGCGCAATCGGGGGCATGGGCCCGAGTCCATTCCAGGCCGGTGAGGACTCCGGCCAGGGGGCCGGCGAAGCCCTCGACCGTATCGGCGGTGACCGGCACGCCGAAATCGGCGAACCGCGCCGGGTCGCCATTGGCGTTGAGGACCAGGCGGGAGACCTGCGGCGCGGCGCGTTCGATAATGTGTTCCAGTATGGGCCGCCCTGCCAAGGGGCGCAGGCATTTATCGCCGCCGCCCATGCGCCGCGACTGTCCGCCGGCCAGCAGCACCCCGACCATGGGCCCGAGTTGGGACGCGCCGAATGGGGACGCGCCGGTGGGGTCGCTCAAGCCGCCCCCCGGGACTTGACGCCAGCGCGGTCGGTCTTGGGTTCGGTCTTGGGTTCGGTCTTGGGCGCGGTCTTGGGTTCGGCCCCGGACGCGGCTTTCGGATCGGCATCGAAGACGATCCGCTCCTCGCCGGCCAGCGCCAGGAAGCGATGGCCCCGCGCCCGGCCGATCAGAGTCAGGCCGGACTGGCGCGCCAGATCGACGCCCCAGGCGGTGAAGCCGGACCGCGACACCAGGATCGGGATGCCCATATGGACGGTCTTGATCACCATTTCCGAGGTCAGCCGGCCGGTGGTGTAGAAAATCTTGTCATGGGTGGCGAAGTCGTGCAGGCGGATATAGCCGGCGATCTTATCGACCGCATTGTGCCGGCCGACATCCTCCATATAGAGCAGCGGCCGGTCCCGTTCGCACAGCACGCAGCCATGGATCGCGCCGGCGGTCAGATAGAGGCTGGGCATGGTGTTGATCTGCTTGGTCAGCGCGTACAGCCACGAGGTCTTGAGGCGGGCGTCGCGGTTCAGGCTCACATCCTCGAAGCTTTCCATCAGATCGCCGAACACCGTGCCCTGCGCGCAGCCGCTGGTCAGGGTCTTCTTCGCCAGCTTGGCCTCGTAATTGGTCTGCCGCGCGGTGCGCACCACGACCACCTCCAGATCGTCGTCATGCTCGACCTCGATGATCTCATCGTCGGGCAGCAGCATGTTCTGATTGGCCAGATAGCCGACGGCGAGATATTCCGGATAATCGCCGACCGTCATCATGGTGACGATTTCCTGGCCATTGAGAAACAGCGTCAGCGGACGTTCGACCACCACCGACGCGTCGACCTTGCCGCCGCGCTCGTCAATGCCGGTCACCCGCTCGGTGAGACGGGGATCGTCGGGATTTGGCTGAACCAACTGCGCGGCCATGGGGCGCCTCTCGTTACGACAGAACACCCCAACCTAGGTCGCCCGCCCCCTCAACAGCAAGACCAGACCAAAAAACCATAGACGGCGTCAAATAACTGCTATGTAGTGATTTTTATACTGAAATTATCTGATTACGTAAAATATGCATATATTTACTTATTTATTACGATTCGACCCTGAAAATGGGTGAATTCGGTCAGGCGCTGATGAATGCCGCCACGTTGATTGTGTCCTTCGATGGCGATTTTTTGGGCATTGTCGGACTATCGTTGCGGGTCAGCCTGTCGGCGGTGTTGATCGCCTGCATCATCGGCTTTCCCCTCGGGGCGCTGCTCGCCTTGAGCCGGTTCCCCGGGCGCGGCGCAGCGGTCGCGGTGCTGAACGCGCTGATGGGATTGCCGCCGGTGGTGGTCGGGCTGATCGTGTTCCTGCTGCTGTCGCGCGCCGGCCCGTTCGGCGTGCTGGGGCTGCTATTCACCCCGACCGCCATGATCATCGCCCAGACTATTTTGGTCACGCCGATCATCGCCGCCCTGACCCGCCAGACCGTGACGGATCTATGGGCCGAATATGGCGAGCAATTGCGCTCGCTCGGCGCCACCCGGGCCGACACCATCGCCACCCTGCTGTGGGACGGCCGCTTCTCGCTGACCACCATTGTGCTGGCCGGCTTCGGGCGGGCCATCGCGGAAGTGGGCGCGGTGATGATCGTCGGCGGCAATATCGACAATGTCACCCGGGTGATGACCACGGCGATCGCGCTGGAGACCAGCAAGGGCGATCTGGAGATGGCGCTCGGCCTGGGCATCGTTCTGCTGGTCCTGGCCCTGGCGGTCAATGGCGTGTCCCAGGCGATCGCCGCCGGCGCGTCGCGCGCGTCGCAGCAGGCGGTGCGGGCATGACCGCGCCCTCCACGATCCTGCCGCTCGAAGTCACCGATCTGGTCTACGAGATCGACGGGAAACGCCTGCTGCACGATATCAGCTTCCGCCTCTCCATCGGAAGCCGCACGGTGCTGCTCGGCCCCAACGGCGCCGGCAAGAGCCTGACCTTGAGGCTATGCCACGGCCTGCTGACCCCGACCATGGGCGCGATCCGTTGGGGCAGTCAGATATCCGACGGTAAGATGTCCGGCGAGCCCGCCGGCGCGCTGGCCCGCGCCCAACGCCATCAGGCGATGGTATTCCAGCGGCCGGTGCTGCTGCGGCGTTCGGCGCGGGGCAATGTGGAACACGCGCTGAAACTGCGCCGGGTGGCGCGCGCGCAGCGCCGCGCCCGGGCCGATCTGGCGCTGGCGCAGACCGGTCTGGCGGCGCTCGGCGACCAGCCCGCGCGCACCCTATCGGGCGGCGAACAGCAGCGCCTCGCCCTGGCGCGGGCCTGGGCCACGAGCCCGCAAGTGCTGTTCCTCGACGAGCCGACCGCCAATCTCGACCCGGCGGCGACCCGCGCTGTGGAGACCCTGATCGACGGCTTCCACGCCGCCGGCACCAAGATCGTCATGACCACCCACGATCTCGGCCAGGCCCAGCGCATCGCCGACGAAATCCTTTTCCTCCATAATGGCCGCCTGCTGGAGCAGACCCCGGCCGACCAGTTCTTCACCGCGCCGCAGACGCGCGCGGCCCAGGCCTTCATCAAGGGTGAATTGCTATGGTAGCCCCGCGCCGCCAGCTCGGTTGGCTGGTCTTTCTGGCGGTCTTCGCCCTCGCCACGCCCGCCCCACCGGCATATGGCGAGCGCGCGCTCATTCTGGCGACCACCACATCGGTCGATAATTCCGGCCTGCTCGACCATCTGCGCCCGCAACTGGCAGCGCAAACCGGGCTCGAGGTCCACGTGGTGGTGCGCGGCACCGGCGCGGCCCTGCGCCTGGGCGTCAGCGGCGACGCCGATGTGGTGTTCGTCCATGACCGGGCGGCGGAGGATGCCTTCATGGCGGCCGGCCACGGCGTGCTGCGGCGGGACGTCATGACCAGCGATTTTCTCATCGTCGGCCCGCGCAGCGATCCGGCCAATATCGCGCAGCTGACCGGCCCCACCGGCGCCGCCCCGGCCCTGCGCCGCATCGCCGAGACCGAGACCTTATTCGTGTCGCGCGGCGACAGTAGCGGCACCCATAATGCGGAGTTGGCGCTGTGGCGCAGCGCCGGCATCGACCCGCGCGCGCTTGCCGGCAGCTGGTACCGCGAAACCGGATCGGGCATGGGCGCGACCCTCAATATCGCCGCGGCGCTGGACGCCCATCTGCTCACCGAGAGCGGCACCTGGACCAAGTTCGCCAATCGCGGCGCGCTCACGGTGCTGGTCGCCAACGCCCTGGCCAATCCCTATGGCGTGATGCTGGTGAACCCGGCGCGCCACCCCCACATTCCCGAAGCCGACGCGCGAAAGTTCATCGACTGGCTCACCGGCGCGGACGCCCAAAGGGCGATCGATGAATTCACCATCGACGGCCAGCACCCATTCCGCAGCGCCGCCGCCGCCTCGCCGTGATCGCCCCGCCTTGACCGCCCCACCTTGACCGCCGGGCCGGCTTGCCGTTGAGTGAACCGCAACAATTTCAACATTCATCCTGGGGAGAGACATCATGGATTTACAAATCGCAGGCAAGCGCGCGCTGGTGACCGGCGGCAACAAGGGCATCGGCCGGGCGGTCGCCGATGTGCTGGCCGACGAAGGGTGCGATCTGGTACTGGTGGCCCGCGATCAGGCGGCGCTGAACGAGACGGCGCAGGCGATAAAGGCCCGTTGCCAGGTCAATGTGGAGACCGTCGCCGCCGACCTGTCGAGCGAGGACGCGATCAAGAAGGTCGCGGCGGGGGCCGGCGACATCGACATCCTGGTCAACAATGCCGGCGCCATCCCGGTGGGCAATCTGCTGAAAGTCGACGACGCGGCCTGGCGACAGGCCTGGGATTTAAAGGTGTTTGGCTATATTTCCATGTGCCGCGAAATCTATCCGTCCATGGCGGCGCGCCAATCCGGCGTCATCATCAACATCATCGGCGGCGCCGGCGAGCGGCACCCGGCGGCCTATATCGCGGGCGCGGCCGGCAACGCCGCGTTGATGGGCTTCACCCGCTCGCTGGCCCACGGATCGCACAAAGACGGCATCCGCGTCGTCGGCATCAACCCCGGCGCCATCGCCACCGAGCGGCAGGAAATGATGGCGCGCAGCCGGGCCGAAGCGCAGTTCGGCGACGCCGAGAAGTGGCGCGATGTCTATAAGAGCAATCCCTTCGGCCGCGCCGGCGAACCGGCCGAGATCGCCAATACGGTGGCCTTCTTCGCCAGCCCAAGATCGAGCTACACGTCGGGCACGATCCTCACCATCGACGGCGGCCGCGAGTAACCCGAGACAGCGCGGGTGGCCTGAACCCGTTTCTCACCGAAACAGCGCGACCGGTATCTTGCACGAGCGAAGCATCTCGCTGGTCGTCGAACCGATGATCAGGCTGCGGATGCGGGAGTGTCCGTAGGCGCCCATGACGAGCAGGTCGATGCCGTCGCTCTCGACAGCCTGGGCGATCACCGTCTCGGCCTGACCGTCGACGATGGCGGCGTCCACGGCAAGACCGCCGGCCTCGAGCCGGCGCCGCGCCTCGTCGAGCCGATTGCGGGTTTCCCCTGTGTCCGCACCCGCCATCAGCAGGTGGCACTGCAGGCCGGCGAACAACGGATCGCGGGCGACATGATCGACCGCCTTCAGGGAACTGGCGCCGCCGTCATAGGCGATCAGAAACGTCTCAATCGGCCTGAAGGCGCGCGCGGCAACGAAAACCGGTTTGCGGCAGGTGCGCACGATGCGCTCGAGGTTCGAGCCGAGATGCAGACCGGCGAAATCGGCAGCCTCGCCGCGCTTGCCGATCACCACCATGTCGGCTTCGGCCTCGCGCTCGGCGACGGTCTCGACGATATCGCCGGTGCGCAACCGCGCCGTCACGTCGTTGACGCCGGCTGCTTCGAGGCTGGCCTTGGCGTCGTCGAGGATCGCCCGGCCGCGTTTCTGGAAAAGTTTCGCGCGTTGTTCGTCGAGCGCGCTCAGTTCTTCGAGCAACGCCGTGCGGGCGCCCAGCGTGATACTGCCGCTCAAATTGGCCGGCGCGCTATCGGTCTCGCGGCGGCCGATGACCTGCAGCAGGTCGACCGTGGATCCGGTTCGCTTGGCGATCCAGGCCGCATGGTCGCAGACGCTTTGCGTGTAAACCGAGCCGTCGACCAGCGCGATGAGTTTGTTCATTGATACCTCCCTAGTGGCCCATGAGCCGTTCGAGCGCGCCGGGTCTGTCGTGGATAGCCAGTTTGTCGACGATAGTCTCGCTGGCCTGGTTCAGGCCAATAATATCCACCGCCGCCCCCTCGCGGCGGAACTTGAGGACGATCATATCGAGGGCCGCAACGCTGGAAATATCCCAGATGTGGGAACGGCTGACGTCGATCGTCACCCGCTCGAGCGCTTCGCGGAAATCGAAGGCGGCGGTGAAGGCCGCTGCCGACGCGAAGAAGACCTGGCCTTCCACCTTATAGCTTCGATGCCGGCCGTCGTCGGAAAGCGACGAGGTCACGCGGAAAATCTGCGCGATCTTCCAGGAAAAGAAGAGCCCCGAAAGCAGCACACCGACGAGAACGCCGATCGCCAGATTGTGGGTCAAGACGACGCTGACCACGGTCGCCAGCATGACCACCGATGAGCTGCGCGGGTGATCCTTGAGGTTCTTGATCGACGACCAACTGAACGTCCCGATCGACACCATGATCATGATGGCAACGAGCGCCGCCATGGGGATCTGCTTTACCCAGTCGCCGAGCACGACGATCATGAACAGCAGGAAAGCGCCGGCGCAAAATGTCGACAGCCGGCCGCGCCCGCCCGATTTCACGTTGATCATCGACTGGCCGATCATGGCGCAACCGGCCATGCCGCCGATGAACCCGGTCGCGGTATTGGCGAGGCCCTGGCCGATGCATTCCTGGTTTTTGTTGCTCGGCCGGTCGGTCAGGTCATCGACGATGGAGGCGGTCATCAGTGATTCGAGCAGGCCAACCGCCGCCACCGCCGCCGAAAAGGGCAGGATGATCATCAGCGTCTCCCACGTCAGCGGGATGTCGGGCAGGAGAAAGATCGGCAGGGTCGAGGGCAGTTCGCCCATATCGCCGACGGTGCGCAGATCGAAGTCGAAGGCCAGCGCGACCGCGCTCAGCGCGAGGATGCAGATGAGCGGCGACGGAATCGATTTGGTGACGAACGGAAATAGATAGATGATGGCGAGGCCGGCGGCGACCATGATGTAGGTCAGCCACGGCACACCGATCAATTCCGGCAGCTGCGCCATAAAGATGAGGATCGCCAGGGCGTTGACGAAGCCGGTCATCACCGAGCGCGACACGAACCGCATGACGTAGGCGAGCCGTAGGAGGCCCGCGGCGACCTGAATGAGCCCGGCGAGCACGGTCGTTGCCAGCAGATATTGCAGGCCATAGTCGCGCACCAATGTCACCATCAGCACGGCGGTGGCCGCGGTGGCGGCGGAAATCATCCCCGGCCGGCCGCCGGTAAAGGCCACGATGACGGCAATTGAGAAGGACGCGTAGAGGCCGATTTTCGGGTCGACGCCGGCGATGATCGAAAAGGCGATGGCTTCCGGGATCAGCGCCAGGGCGACAACCAGACCGGCGAGGACGTCGTTGCGGATGTTGCCGAACCACTGGTCGCGGTAGGCGGTAAGTGAATGCATGAAGTGTCCGAGTGAAATGAGGGGGTGCGCAACGGAAGTGCCGTTCCACGGTGCGATGGGGTTGTCGGAAGAAATATTCGTCGCGGCGGCGGCCGAAAACGGCGCCCTGGGATTAACACGACCGCTGTAATTCAACCTTAATAGGCATGATTATGTTGCAGTGCAACATAATCATGCGGCGCGGCGGCGAGCATTGGGGGGGCCAAAATTCGCTCTGCAAACGGCAACTGTCCTATTTATGGTTTTTATTGGGACAGTTTAACAGTCGGTCGCCGCGTCTAAGTTTCTTCCGAAGATCAAATTCTGTTTTACACTAATAGGTTGTCGTCCATCTTCCACTATTGGTAACCTGGTAGTCTATATACGGTTGTGCGAAGGAGATAAGAAATCGTATCTGCCCGAGCAGACTATTGCTGCAATACAGGTTTGTTTTAATGGCTCTGGAATTCATTCAATGGACTTGCTTCTGCGCAATGATTTTAGGCTACATCTACTTTGGCTGTTTTTCGAAGACATTTTGGCGGGCGGTGTCGGGTAGCTTTCTATGGGGCCTCGCGCTGTTTATTCTTTTATCGACCCTCGGAAGCGAAGAAGCGTATGGCCTAAAGGTACAGATCGTTTGCGGATTTTTTCATCTATTTATCTTTGAATTCCTAAACGTGGATATCTTCACTTGGAATGTGTTCGGTACTGTGGCTCTGTGTCTAGTTTTAAACCTAACCGTCGCGGTCGTTTGGGCCGGAGGTCTGTATCTTAGGGGATTGAAGCCGCCTCCGTTTTGATTGTGGATTTATTTCGATGGGCTTCGGAAAACTGTCCCATTTTTGGTTATTAATAGAACAGTTTAACAGGCGGTCGCAGCGTTGAATTTTATTCTCAAGGATCGCGATAGCTTTACACTAATAAGCTGTCGTCCATCCTAACCGTCCCAAACACTGACTTCGGACACAACTTGATCATCTCCAAAAGTTATTCTGAGCTGCCCCGTATTAATTCCTTTCCGAGCCATTCCCAAGTAGTAGGAATGTTCGGAGCCGAAGACGGTATCAGGCGGCCCCAATAGATCAAGAACTTGGCTCTTGGACATCCCATACAGACTATGGTTACGTTGTAGATCCCCTACCATATCCCAGCGCATAGACAGGGAGAATTCCGTTTCTTTCCAAGATTTCCATTTATCGGCCTCAAATTTTTTCCCACTCTGATTTGAAATGAACCACGCAAGAACCAGCAAGGTGACTATAGTGATCAGAAAAATGGTTCTCCGTCCGTGGCCCTGTATCGTCATGGGTGCACCACCAGCAAGGAGCAGCGCATCACGCGCTGGCAACACGAGGAAGTTCTCAAGGCTGTCGAGCACCATCTCGATGAGAACCCAAAGGCCATGCGCGAGCGCCGGCAAGGGCATGAATGGCAGATGGCTTCACAAAATTGGTAATTCACGAACGCTATACTCTCGAAAGTAGGCGGTTGCGGCCCAGATGCAGGAATCGCCAGAACCCTAAACTGTCCTATTTATGACTGAAAATAGGACAGTTCCGATGACGCCCGTCCCGCGCC
>JABDJY010000473.1 GCA_013003285.1 Alphaproteobacteria bacterium
AGCTTGGCCTTGGCCGGTGTACCCATATTTGCCGGCTTCTGGTCCAAGGACATCATTCTCGAATCCGCCTTCGCCGCCCATTCAGGTATGGGGCTTTATGCCTTCTGGGCCGGCATCGCGGCCGCCGTAATGACCGCGTTCTACTCCTGGCGACTGTTGTTCCTGACCTTCCATGGCAAGACCCGCGCCGATGATCACACCTTCGAGGGTGTGCATGAATCGCCGCCGATTATGATCGCGCCGCTATTGGTTCTGGCCTTGGGCGCAATATTCTCCGGTTATCTCGCCAAAGAATTCTTTGTCGGCGACGGCATGGGTGATTTCTGGGGTAAGTCGATCCTGATGCTGGGCCATATCATCGAAGACGCTCACCACGCCCCGGACTGGGTCGCACAGTTGCCCACTGTCATGGCCGCGATCGGCATTGCCGGCGCCTGGATCATGTACATGCTGCGACCGAGTTGGCCCGGCAAGCTCGCCACTGCTATTCGGCCGGTCTACCGGTTCGTGTTCAGCAAATGGTACTTCGACGAGCTGTACGACCTGATGTTCGTGCGCCCGTCCTTCTATCTCGGCCGCGGCCTGTGGAAATCAGGTGATGGCGCGGTGATCGACGGGGTCGGACCCGATGGCGTTGCCGCGGCGGCTGTCGACATCGCCAAGCGCGCCGGGCGGGTCCAATCGGGTTATCTCTACCATTACGCCTTCGCGATGCTCATCGGCATCGTCCTGTTTGCGTCGTGGTTCTTATTCGGCTTCTTCCAGTAGGGCGCGGGCATTATGGAATCATTTCCCGTATTGTCGCTGACAACCTTCCTGCCGCTGGTCGGGGTGCTGTTCATCCTGATCGTGCGCGGAGACGAAGAAACCGTGGCGAAAAACGCGCGCGGCGCGGCCCTCTGGACGTCGGCCGGAACGTTTATCGTCAGCTTGTTCTTATGGATCAATTTCGACGCGTCGACCGCGGACTTCCAGTTCGTCGAGAAGCACGAATGGATCCCGGCCTTCGACATTTCCTACCATCTGGGTGTCGATGGCATCTCGATGTTCTTCGTGCTGTTGTCGACCGCGCTGACGCCAATATGCGTCCTGGCCTCGTGGAAAGCGATCAAGACACGGGTGCGCGAATATATGATCGCGTTCCTGATCCTCGAGACCATGATGATCGGCACCTTCGTGTCGCTCGATTTTCTGCTGTTCTACATCTTCTTCGAAGGCGTGCTGATCCCGATGTTCATCATCATCGGCGTCTGGGGCGGTGAGCGTCGGGTCTACTCAGCCTTCAAATTTTTCCTCTTCACCCTGGCCGGTTCGGTGCTGTTGCTGGTGGCCATCTTGGCGCTGCATTTCGAGGCCGGTACTACCGACATTCCGACCTTGCTGGCCTTTCAAGTCCCGGCCGAAATGCAGTTCTGGCTGTGGTTGGCATTCTTCGCTTCCTTCGCGGTGAAGATGCCCATGTGGCCGGTCCATACCTGGTTGCCCGACGCCCATGTGGAAGCGCCGACGGCGGGATCGGTCATTCTCGCCGGCGTCCTGTTGAAGATGGGCGGCTACGGATTTCTGCGCTTTTCTATTCCCATGCTGCCTTTGGCGTCGGATCAATTCACGCCGATGATCTACGCATTGTCGGTTATCGCCATAATCTACACCTCGCTGGTGGCGCTGGTGCAGGAGGATATGAAAAAGCTCATCGCTTATTCCTCTGTCGCCCATATGGGCTTTGTCACCATCGGCATCTTCACCGCCACCCAGCAGGGCATCCAGGGCGGCATCTTCCAGATGCTCAGCCATGGGGTCATTTCGGCCGCCTTGTTCCTGTGTGTCGGCGTCGTCTATGACCGTATCCACAGCCGCGAAATCTCGCGCTACGGCGGGTTGGTGGAGCGAATGCCGAAATACGCTCTGGTCTTCATGGTGTTCATGCTGGGCTCCGTCGGCTTGCCGGGCACCAGTGGCTTCATCGGCGAATTTCTGGTGCTGGTTGGCGCGTTCCAAGACAATACCTGGGTAGCGTTACTGGCCACCACCGGCATCATTCTCGGCGCTGCCTATATGCTCTTCCTCTATCGTCGGGTGATCTTCGGGAAACTCGAGAAGGCCGACCTGAAGAACATTCTCGATTTGGAGCCGCGCGAAGTGGCCATATTCGCGCCACTGCTGGTGCTGGTGCTGTGGATGGGATTATGGCCGCAGCCTTTCCTCGACGTGATGGAACTCAGCGTTTCCAACCTGTTGCAGAATTACCAAACGGCGTTGACCGCGGCTGACGCGCTCACCGTCGTTGGCCGTTAACCCAAGGGATACTGCGCCGTGAACCTCGCCGCCGATTTAAGCACCGCCTGGCCGGAAATTTTCGTTGCGATCGCGGCAATGCTGCTGCTGATGTATGGCGTCTTTCAAGGCAACCAGTCGGCACGCCTGATCTCATGGCTCACCGTCGGTGTCATGTTCGTCGCCGCAATTCTGGTCCTGTCCAGTCCGGCGGGGCGCATGGTCGCCTTCAACGGTATGTTCGTGGTCGATGGATTTGCCGCGTTTGCGAAGGTTCTCTTGCTGCTCGGCGCCGCGCTGACCCTGATACTGGCGATGCCGTTCAACGCGCGCGAGGGCATCCCGCAGTTCGAATTCCCGGTTCTGGTCCTCTTCGCCGTGCTCGGCATGATGATGATGGTCTCGGCCAACGATTTGATGTCGCTGTATCTGGGCATCGAGCTGCAAAGCCTGTCGCTCTATGTGCTGGCGGCAATCCGCCGCGATGCGCTGCGCTCGGCCGAGGCGGGGCTGAAATATTTCGTCCTCGGCGCCTTGAGCTCGGGCATTTTGCTATATGGTATGACCCTGGTTTATGGCTTTGCCGGCTCCACCGGTTTCGACAATCTGGCCAATGTTTTCGCCGCCGGTGCGGAAGAGGGGGCGCCGATCGGGGTCATCGGCGGCCTGGTCTTTATTATCGCCGGCCTGGCCTTCAAGGTTTCGGCGGTGCCGTTCCATATGTGGACCCCCGATGTCTATGAAGGCGCGCCGACACCGGTTACCGCGTTCTTCGCCGTGGCCCCGAAAATCGCCGCCATGGCGTTGTTTGTGCGGGTCATGCTCGAGCCGTTCGGCGATTTGTTCGATCAGTGGCAGCAGGTGATTTGGTTCATCTCATTGGCATCCATGAGCCTGGGTGCGTTCGCCGCCATCAACCAGACCAATATCAAGCGGCTCATGGCCTATAGTTCGATCGGCCATATGGGCTTCGTCCTGGTCGGTCTCGCGGCCGGCAATGAGACCGGCGCTCAGGGCGTATTGCTGTATCTGACGGTCTATCTGTTCATGAATGTGGGCACCTTCGCCTGCATCCTGGCCATGCGCCGCCAGGACCGTATGGTCGAGGATATCGACCAGCTGGCCGGCCTCAGCCGCACAAACCCGAAAATGGCATTGGCCCTAGCCATATTTATGTTCTCCATGGCCGGCATCCCGCCGCTGGCCGGCTTCTTTGGCAAATATTATGTATTCCTCGCCGCCATCCAGGCCGAATTATACGTCCTTGCCATTGTGGGTCTGCTCGCCAGTGTGGTGTCCGCCTTCTACTATTTGCGTATCGTTAAGCTGATGTATTTCGACGAGCCGCTCGACACCTTCGATCAGCCGGTCGGCCGGGAAATCTCGACCATCGTTGTCGGCACCAGCGCCGTTACCGCCTTATTCATTCTGGTTCTTTGGCCGGTGCTCGCGGGCGCCGCCGTCGCGGCGGCAACGCTCTTCGCGGCATGACCGCCGCGCAGCTGGTTGTCCCTGACGAGTGTCACTTAATTTCGCTCGATAGCGTCGGCAGCACCAACGAAGAAGCGAAGGCGCTTGCTCAATCCGGGGCCGAGGCCGGTACCGTCGTGTGGGCGCGCGAGCAGACCGCCGGTAAGGGGCGCCATGGGCGAAGCTGGACCTCGCCGCGCGGTAATCTCTATCTGTCGATAATTCAACGGCCCAATTGTCGCCTCGCCGATGCGCCCCAGATGGGTTTCGTCACCGGCGTCGCCCTGGCCGATGCGCTCCAATGGCTGATCAGCGTTCCCATCGCGCTGAAATGGCCCAACGATTTGATGATCGAGGGCAAGAAGGCCTCGGGCATATTGCTCGAAAGTGCCGCCGACGCGAAAGGGCGCCTCGACTGGCTGGTCATCGGCGTTGGTGTGAACGTCGAGAGCTTCCCAAGTGGCTTGCCCGATGTAACAAGTCTGCGGGAAGCGGGCGCGACGGTAAGCATAGAAGGCTTGTTGAGCGTCTTCTTGGAGCGCCTGTTTTGGCACGCCGATGAGTGGCAACACACGGGATTCCGGGCGACGCGAAGGCGCTGGCTGTCCTCTGCGCTGCCCAAGGGCACTGAAATGCGCGTGCGTCTGCCCGACGGCGAGCTATTTGGAAGGTTTTCCAGCATCGATAAGCGCGGTAGTTTGTTGCTCGATACCGACCGCGGTAAAAAGCGCATCGACGTGGGCGATGTATTTCCGCTGTCGCCGCCCCACAAAGAGGCTCGCTGATGCTCCTGGCCATCGATTGCGGCAATACGAATACGGTCTTCGCGGTCTATGACGGCGACGACCAGCGCGGCGTGTGGCGAATCTCGACCGATGCCCAGCGCACGCCCGATGAATATGCGGTGTGGCTGACCCAGCTTCTATCGCTGAAGGGCTTGACGGTTGCCGATGTTACGCAAAGCATCATCACCACAGTCGTACCGGGTACGCGCCGTGGGTTCGATGCTCTCATGGCCCAGCATTTTGGCATCACACCATTGGTTATTCGCGACCCCAATGTCGATCTGGGCATAAAGATTATGGTCGAACGGCCGGAACAGGTCGGCGCCGACCGGCTGGTCGATGCCGTCGCTGCCCATATGCTCCATCCCGGCGATTTGATCGTCATCGATTTTGGCACCGGAACGACCTTCGAAGTGGTCGATGCGGAAGGCAATTTTCGCGGCGGCGTGATCGCACCGGGCATTAATCTATCGGTTGAAGCGCTGTATATGACCGGTGCGCTGCTGCCACGGGTGAATATCGAAAAGCCGGATAAAGTCATCGGGGGCGCGACTGTCCCCTCCATGCAATCGGGCATATTCTGGGGTTACGTCTCAATGATCGAAGGAATGGTGCCGCGCATCATCGCCGAATATGGCAAGCCCATGAAGGTCATTGCCACCGGCGGGCTTGCGCCACTTTTCACCGACGTCACCGACGTCATCCAGGCTGTCGAGCCCGATCTGACCCTGCGCGGGCTGGTCGAAATTAACCGCCGTAATCGACCCTGATGGCCGCCTCAGACGCGTCCCATAATTCTGGGGTCGGTCCCGTACCCGGTAAAGACGAGCTGTTGTTTCTGCCCTTGGGCGGTACCGGCGAGATTGGCATGAACCTCAATCTCTATGGTCATGCCGGCAAATGGCTGATGATCGATTGCGGTGTCACCTTCGGCGACGACAATGTGCCGGGCATCGATGTCATCATGCCTGATCCCCGGTTTATTGAGCGCCGCCGCGACAATCTGGTCGGCCTTGTGCTCACCCATGCCCATGAGGATCATCTGGGGGCGGTCCATCACCTGTGGAAGCGGTTGCGCTGTCCGGTCTACGCCACGCCGTTCACCGCAAATGTCCTGCGCAAGAAGCTCGAGGAAGCCGGACTGCTGAGCGAGGTGCCGGTAACTGTGATCGGCATGTCCGAGCGCTTCGAGATCGCGCCGTTCGAATTGCAATTGATCACGCTCACCCATTCGATTCCCGAACCCAACGCCGTCGTCCTGCGGACACCCCTGGGTAGCGTGCTGCATACCGGTGACTGGAAACTCGACCCCGATCCACTGGTCGGCGATACCACCGACGAGGCCGCCCTCAAACAATTGGGCGATGACGGTGTGTTGGCGATGATTGGCGATTCCACCAATGCCCTGGTGGAAGGCACCAGCGGTTCGGAAGGGGAAGTCCGCGACAGTCTGATGAAGCTGGTGGGCGAATTCAAAACACGCGTCACCGTCGCCTGTTTCGCCAGCAACATCGCCCGGGTGCAAACCATCGCCGAGGTCGCTGCCGCCCATGGCCGTAGCGTCGTGCTGGCCGGCCGTTCCCTGTGGCGGATCACCGAGGCGGCCCGGGCGACCGGCTATCTGGCAGATGTCGCCCCCTTCATATCCGACCAAGACGCCGCCGCGTTGCCGCGCGACAAGGTACTCATCATTTGCACCGGCAGCCAGGGCGAACCACGCGCGGCGCTGCCGCGGATCGCCCGCGACGACCACCCCCACATCACCTTGGCCAAGGAAGATGTGGTGATCTTCTCGTCGCGGATCATTCCCGGTAACGAGGTCTCCATTGGCCGCTTGCAAAATCAGCTCGCCGCCATTGGTGTCAAGGTAATCACCGAGCGTGATCATTTCGTGCATGTTTCCGGTCATCCGGCGCGCGACGAACTTATCCATATGTATCAATGGGTGCGGCCGACAATCGCCGTGCCGGTGCATGGCGAGGCGCGCCATCTGCTTGGCCATGCGGAACTGGCCCGGGCCTGTCAGGTGCCCTACACCCCCGTTATCAGTAATGGCGATGTCTTACGCTTGAGCGCCAAGGGTCCGGAAATTGTCGGGCAGGTGCAGACCGGGCGATTGGCCGTCGACGGCACCGAACTCGTGGCCATCGAGGACGAGACCCTGCGCCAGCGTAACCGCATGCTGAATAACGGCTTCGCGGTTCTCACGCTGGCGGTCGACCGGTCCGGCCGGGTGGTCGACGATCCGTTGCTGTCGGCCCCGGGTGTTCTCAGCGAAAGCGATAGCGATCTGGACCTTGCCGACGATATTATCGACGATGTGTTGGAGATGATCTCGGATCTGCCGCCGGCCCAACGCCGAGACGATGAAGCCTTGAGCGAACAGGCCAGGCGCGTCGTTCGTCGCGGCTTTCGTGAGCGACGGGGCAAGAACCCCACTACCGAAGTGCATCTCGTGCGATTATCCTAACGACCAGAACGAACGAGGTTAGCGCAAATATGCTCGGACGATTGAACCATGTGGCCATCGTCGTACCCGACCTGGCGGCGGCAGCGGCGACTTACGCCGATATGTTTGGCGCCAAAGTATCGGCGCCGGTCGATTTGCCGACCCATGGCGTGACAACGGTGTTCGTCGAGCTCGATAACAGCAAAATCGAGTTGCTGTACCCGCTGGGCGCAAACTCGCCGATCCAGCCCTTCCTCGACCGTAATCCCTCGGGGGGCATGCACCATATGTGTTTCGAGGTCGACGATATTTATGCCGCGCGCGACCATCTGAAGGCCCAGGGCGCGCGCGTGTTGGGCGATGGCGAGCCCAAACCCGGCGCGCACGATAAACCGGTCCTGTTTCTCCACCCCAAGGACTTCAACGGCACCTTGATCGAGCTCGAGCAGGTATGAACCCAGTCAGCGCCGTCGTTGTGTTCATCGTCATCTGGTGGCTGGCCCTGTTTATCGTCCTGCCCTTCGGCGTTCGGCGCACCGAAAGCCCGGAGCCGGGCCATGATCCGGGGGCGCCGGCAAAACCCATGCTCTGGCGCAAAATGGCAGTGACCACGGCGATCTCGATCGTGCTGTTCGCCGCCGTCTATGGCATCGTTGAATACGAATTGATCGCGCTGAGCGATATCATGATCGAACTCTAACCGGCGAGTACCGTCCCTGCCGCCGCCGAGAGAACCACGATCAGCCACACTGGTATTCGCCTCCAGGCAAGAAGGGCGATCCCGACAAGGACGACCCCCACATCGCTCGCCGCCAAAACCGACGATGTGACAACGGGATTGATGAATACCGCCAACAACAAGCCGACGACGGCGGCATTCACGCCCGCCAACGCCGTCCGTAAGGTCGGTTT
>JABDJY010000488.1 GCA_013003285.1 Alphaproteobacteria bacterium
GTCTTTCGCGGTCCAGTGTCCTTCGGCCATGGCGTCGACCGCCGGAATGTGGACATGGCAATGAATGTCGACCGTGAGGTGTTTGCGACCACTTTTTACGGTCTGGCTGTGGCCATGATCGGCCGCAGGCGCATGGTTGGCGCATTTAAATAGCATTAGGATCTCCCCGATAAAGCGACTTGCCTCTGTCCAACATTCAGGCGTTGGTTAGGCCGGAACTACACCGCCAATCTGACTCGGTTTCGTGACGTTGTCGATATCGGCGCAAATCATATGTCGCGTTGGTTCAACGCGAATGCCTGGGTGTTAGGCGATGAAGTTCTGCGGAAATGTCACGTTGCTAAAATAACACACTCAGAACAATAAAACGCGGCCGTGAAAATATCGATATTTTATTGTTGCAATCATATAACCGTTGTAGTTTAAGCGTCCGAAGGTGTTTTTAACGTTAATGGTTTTTTATGGTTCGCCGGATACATAGTTCGTCGATCCACGTCTAATTAAGGGGGAATTCCCAATGAATCGCGCAGCCCTGCTAGGTGGCACAGCTCTTGTAGCCGCCCTGGCTTTTTCACCGGCGATGGCCGGCACTGTCGGCTCCGGCGACAATCTAGAAGTTTCGCTTTTCGGCGAAGTTCGCTTCCAGATTAACCACCGGGACCAAGATGATACCGCGGGATTTGGCCGTGGATTTCAGTTCGTCACGGACGAAGGTGAACTAGGCATTGAAGCCCGTAACACGGCCGATAACGGCATTCTGTATGGTGTCGAAATTGTTCTTAATGTGAATACCGACGACGTCGAGAACGGCGACAAGGTCTTCGCGTTTATCGACAGCGACGATTTTGGCCGCTTCCAGTTGGGCGACAATGATAACGCGGCCGATTCACTGTTCGTGGATGGCGCCGATGTGGTTGCTGCGCGCGGTGGCTTTGACGGCGAAGTATCCGATGTCTTCAACTTCGGCGGCACCTGGTTGGGTGTTGGAACGGACAATGTTGGTAAATCGACCAAGATCGTCTACTTCACGCCGAATATTGCCGGCTTTACGCTTGGTGCGTCATTCACCCCTGACTCCGGTGCCCAAGGCGCAAGCTTTGGTCAGCGCGACGATAACGGCGATTTCGAAAAGGTAATCGACATCGCTGCTAACTATGTTGGTGAGTTCGGCGATTTGGAAATCGTCATCGCGGGCTTTTATGAGTTTGGTGAAGCCGAGCATGACACTTCGTCGGCTGGTAATGCCGTTGGCGGTACGCCAGAACCTGGTGACGCAGAGACATTCGGTGTTGGCGCTACGGTAGCTTACGGCGGGTTCTCAGTCGGTGCCGGTTACACCACGTTTAATGAAGCTGGTATTTCCGCAGCAAATCAGGCGCTTGGTGAAGATGCCGGCGAATGGT
This sequence comes from Alphaproteobacteria bacterium, assembly GCA_013003285.1. Classification (GTDB taxonomy): domain Bacteria; phylum Pseudomonadota; class Alphaproteobacteria; order UBA6615; family UBA6615; genus JABDJY01. Next base: position 1,404 of record JABDJY010000488.1, read on the forward strand.
GGGACGTTGCTGTTGCCTATCGTCAAGGGCCTTGGGGCGTTTCGGTTGGTTATTACGAAGCCACGCTGGGTAACGTTACCGGTGTCGCGGATACCAAGAACACCGTGTTGACCTTTGATGCGGATTACGAAGTGGCGCCGGGTTGGACGACCGCTGCTAGCCTTAGCTTCAACGAAGCTGAGAACCGGGACCGTGTACAAGGTAATGACAACGACGGACATTCGTTCATCTTCTACAATATCTTCGCGTTCTAACCTCCCAGTTCTGTACTGTTAAGATTATTAGCGCCCCGCATTGCGGGGCGCTTTTTTTTGTCGATTGAGTGGTGCCATATATTCCAGATTGATATGATGGCAACTCTAATTTACCTGTAAGAAATCCCTGCTATTATTGCGTCAACAAGAAAATGGGGACGCAGGTTCGTTTTAAGCACCTTGGTTATGTGTATGACTTTACTGAGCGAGAAATCAGAAGCCTCGACCCTGGTGGAACTGGCTCTCACTAAGCTTCGGCAGGATATCCTTACAGGTGTATTTGCTCCGGGTAGTAAGCTGCGCGTTGAGGAGTTGCGTGCCGGTTATGATATTGGCGCAAGTCCTTTGCGTGAGGCTCTCTCCCGGCTGGTCTCCAACGGGCTTGTTACCGCCGAAGGGCAAAAGGGGTTTCGCGTTGCCCCGGTTTCAATGGCCGATATCCGCGACATCACCAACACACGCAAGTTGCTCGAGCATGCGGCACTTAGAGAATCTTTGAGCAAGGGCGATGCCGATTGGGAAGCCGATGTTACCCTTGCCTATGTTCGGCTGGATCAAGAGCATAAAGCCGTTCAAAGCACCTCCGGGGCGTCTGTCGATTCTTGGGAACGAGCTAACAAAAATTTCCACGATATGCTGGTGTCGGCTTGTGAGTCCAAGTGGCTGCTGAATTTTAGACAGATCGTCTATGACCAAGCGGCGCGTTATCGTCGTCTCGTTGTATTGGATGATGATCAGGAGCGCGGCGCGCACGAAGAGCATCGCCAAATGTTTGAAGCGGCGATTGCCCGCGATACTGTAAAATCATGCCGATTGGCCGATGACCATGCCGAGCGGACTTTTAATTTGATGGCTGTTCGCTTCGGCGAGTAAGCGGCGGTATTGCCGTCGACGAGTTCTTAATCTGAAAAGGAGGGCGTGCCGTGGGTTTTAAAATTGCGGTTGTTCAGCCGATGGTGCATCAGCCACCGGATGACGAGAAGAACGTCGCCGACGCGGTCGAGTATGTGAAACAGGCCGCCCACCAGGGGGCCGCGTTTGTCGCTTTTCCGGAGTCCTATCCTGGCCCGTGGCGTATGCCAGCCACCTTCAATCCAATCGAACAGATGGCCGAGGCGGCGGCCAAATATGGTGTGCACATTCAGTTCGGAACTCTGCAACCGATCAACGATGCCGAGGCGACGGCCCATAACCTGCTGATGCTGGCCTACCCGGACGGCCGTGATCCGGGCGCCTATAAACGCACCCACCCGCCAGGTCCCTGGATTTATACCGGCGGCGGGTATTGGGAGTTTCAGTACGTCCCGGGCGATGAATTTCCGGTCTTCGATACCATTCATGGCCGGGTTGGTTTGGCCATGTGTAGCGAAGTCTATGTGCCGGAAGTCTCTCGCGCGCTGGCGTTGCGCGGGGCGGAAATCATTTTTCTACCCGGCGGCGTCGATAAGCAAAAACTATGGGCCACATGGCGCAATCTCATCTGGTCCCGTTCGATTGAAAATCTCGCTATTGCGGTATCTACCCAAAACCTTTTCTCCGCTGAAGAGCGCGGTCTGGCGATGGTCGCAACCCCGGAAGAAGTCCTCTTCGAAAGCACTACTGCCGGTCTTTATGTTGTCGATGTCGATTTGGATCGGGTGCGCGATTTACGCAGCCAAAACGACGAGGTGATGTCGGCGCACCACAACGCCGCCAAGGCGGGTGTCCTGACCCAGTGGCAGCGGCCCGAACTCTATGACAGTTTCCACCCGCGTGCCGCCATTGACGAATTACCCGAGACGGGTACCGGCGACGACTGAATTTAGCGTTCGACGATGGTCGGCGGTTTGAATGCCGTCACCGGTGGCAACACGCCGTCATATTTCTCGATCTCGACCAATGTGCTGTGCGCGATCGGGCCTTGTCCCAAGCGCGACGTGCCCTTATCGAGGGTGAGCGTGTTGGGGTTGCCGTGTTTGTCCAGGCTGCTGGTATTGTTGGTGTCGGCGGGGTCGTACCAGGCGCCGGTCGATAATTGCACGACGCCGGGACGCACTTCCTCGGTCACCAGGACCCCGGCGAGCAATTCGCCGCGATCGTTGAACATCCGTACCACGTCGCCATTTTTCAAGTGTCGCGCAGTGGCGTCGTCGGGGTGAATCCAAACCGGCTCGCGGTCCTGAATTTTGCTCTCGCGGCTGATCTTGCCGTTATCCATTTGGCCGTGCAGACGAGTGCGCGGTTGATTTGAAATCATATGCAGCGGATAGCGCGCGGCGACGTCGCCCCCAAGCCACTCAATGGGCTCGAGCCAGGTTGGATGAGCTGGACAATCGTCATAGCCGAACCCGTCGATGGCCTCAGAAAAGATTTCGATTTTTCCCGATGGAGTCGACAGCCGGAACAGGTCCGGGTCGGCGCGAAAGTCGGCGAACATGACATAGGGCGCGTCGGGCTGTGGCACCTCCACATGGCCGTCGTTCCAGAACGTATCGTAGGACGGCAGGGTGACGTCCTGCTCAGCAGCGCGTTGACGGGCGCGGTCATAGAGGTGGCGAAGCCACTCGGCCTCGTCGCGGCCTTCGGTAAACTCCGCTTCGGTACCCATGCGCTGGGCCAGTCCGCGAAATATATCGTAATCGTGGTGCGCCTCGCCGATCGGCTCGATGGTCTGCTCCATCGCCAGAATGAACCGGTCGCGTGAGGTGGCGCCGATATCGTTGCGTTCCAATGTCGTCGTCGAGGGCAACACGATATCGGAGAATTTCGCCGTCGCCGTCCACCAGGGCTCGTTGACGATAATGGTTTCCGGCTGGCGCCACGCTTCGACTAGACGGTTCAAATCCTGATGGTGGTGGAACGGGTTGCCGCCGCACCAATAGACCAGTCGGATGTCGGGATAGGTGCGTTGCTTGCCATCGAAGTCGTAGACTTCGCCGGGGTGCAGCAGCGCGTCCGAAATGCGCGCCACGGGAATCCAGCTATCGCAAGGGTTCTCGCCGGCGGACAGCATCGGGGACGGCACCGGCCGCCGGGGATTGCCGATATTCCCCATGCTGCCATAGCCGAAGCCAAAACCACCGCCGGGCAGGCCAATCTGACCCAGCATGGCGGCGAGAACGACCGTCATCCAGAAGGGCTGTTCGCCATGATCGCCGCGCTGTAGCGACCAGTTGGTGTTGATCAGGGTGCGTTTCGACGCCATGCGGCGGGCCAAGGCGCGGATCGTGTCGGGATCAATTTGACAGATCAGCGATGCCCAATCGGCATCTTTCGGCTGGCCGTCATCCTCGCCGCGCAGATAGCGGGCAAATTGCGGATAGCCCACGCAGTAACTTGCGAGGAATTGTTCATCGGTAAGATCTTCGCTGTCCAGCGTATGGGCCAGCGCCAGCATCAGCGCCATATCGGTGTTCGGCCGCAGGGCAAGCCATTCGGCATCGAGGAAATCGCCGGCATCGTCGCGGATTGGCGAGACATTCACGAACTCGACCCCAGCCTGGCGGGCTTGTTTCAGATAGGGGCCGGCGACATGTTGGCCGGGACCGCCGGACGAGACCTGGGTGTTCTTCATGGGAATGCCGCCGAAGGCGACGACCAATTCCGAATTTTCGACAATAGAATCCCAGGTGGTCGCCTCTGCCATTGCCGCTTGGGCGCTGCCCAGCACATAGGGCAGGATGGCATAGCCGGCGGCAATCGAATAGGTGTGAACCTGGGTCGTGAAGCCGCCGATGGTGCCGAGGAAACGCTGCACTTGTGTCTTGGCATGATGAAATCGCCCGGCGCTCGACCAGCCATAGGAACCGCCGAATATCGCCTGATTACCGTGTTCGTCGCGCACCCGTTCGATCTCAGCCGCGACCATGTCCAACGCTTCGTCCCAGGGCACTGCGACATAGGGATCGATTCCGCGCGCCGCACGATTGCCGCCGGGACCGTGATCGAGCCAGCCTTTGCGGAACATCGGCCGCAGAACCCGGCTCTCGTCATAGACCGCGTCGACCATGGAGTGGATGATCGGCGACGGGTCCGGGTCCTTGGCGAAGGGGCGCACGCCAACAAGCCGGCCATCCTCGACCTCGGCGGTGAAGGTGCCCCAATGGGACGTATGGAAATGGTCTGTTGGCGCCATAAACGGGCATCCTTTTATTATTGCGCGCGCCATTGTCCGCACTCGTGCGGCGATGTCAAAGGAAGTATCCTACGCTGAACAGCTTATAACGACCGATTAGGGAGAATTTGATGGATATTCGGCTGGACGGCAGAACGGCGTTGATTACCGGTGGCAGCGAAGGGTTGGGCCGGGCCATGGGGCGCAAATTCGCGGAATCCGGCGCCAATGTGGTGTTGGTGGCACGCGACCCCGGCAAATTGGAGGATGCCCAACGGGAAATCGCAGATGCGGTGACGGGCACCCAGGTTCGGGTCGAGGCGGTGAGCTGCAATGTCACCGACCCAACCCAGATTCAGGCCATGTGGGACTCTGTTGCCAGTTCGCTCGGCACCGTCGATATTCTGATCAACAATGCCGGCGCCACCGCCTTTGGGCCGTTTGCCGATATCACCGACGAGATGTGGCAGGCCGATCTGGATCTTAAGCTGTTTGCCGCTATTCGCTTGTCCCGGCTCGCCATGCCGGGCATGGCGGATCGGAATTGGGGTCGTATTATCAATGTATTAGCCGTTAGTGCTAAGACGCCAGGTGCGAATAGCGCGCCCACTTCCGTTAGCCGCGCGGCGGGCATGGCCTTGACCAAAGTGCTGTCTGCGGAGGGCGCGCCGAACAATATATTGGTCAACGCGCTGTTGGTGGGGTTGATCAAGTCCGGCCAGCACGAGCGCCGCCATCAGGCCAACGCGCCGGATAAATCCTACGAAGAATATCTCGCGCCGTTGGAAGCGAAACTGCCCATGGGCCGTTTCGGCGAGGCCGAGGAATTCGCCAATATGGCGTGTTTTCTGGTGTCCGATGCCGGCGGTTATGTGACCGGTTGTGCCATCAATGTCGATGGCGGCCGCTCGCCGGCGCTGTAGACGGTCGATAACCGTGAGGGCCGATGGCTGAAGCGAAGACCCAGGACGCATTGAGGCGCGCCGTTCGTCAGGCGCTGCGCGGCGACGAGACAACTTGCGTCGAGGCGTTGATGGCTCAGGTGCCCTTCGGGCAGGGGGATCGCGATGCCGTCGGCGCCCATGCTAAAGTTCTGGTTGAGGGTATGCGGGCGGCGCGCCGGCGATTTGGCGGCCTCGACGATTTTCTGCAGGAATATGAGCTGACCACGCCAGAAGGCGTGGCGCTGATGTGTCTTGCCGAGGCGCTGCTGCGGGTACCCGACGCCGAGACCGCCGACCGGCTGATCGCCGATAAGCTCGGCGGTGCGGAATGGGAAGCTCATCTGGGCAATAGCGAGAGCTGGTTCGTCAACGCCTCGACCTGGGCCCTGATGCTGTCGGGCCGGGTGGTTCAGGAAAACCATGCGGGGGAGAGTGGGGGGCTACCCAGCGTCGGTCAGCTCGTCGCGCGGGTCGGCGAGCCGGTTATCCGCCAGGCGGTGCGCCGCTCCATGCGGATGATGGGCGGCCAGTTCGTCATCGGACGGACCATCGACGAAGCCTTGAAGCGCGCCGCCGATGACGAGGCCGAGGGCTATCGCCACTCATTCGATATGCTGGGGGAGGCGGCACGGACCGCCGCCGATGCCGAGCGTTATTTCCAAAGTTACATGAGCGCCATCGAAGCCATTGGCGCGGTGGCCGATGGGCGCGGCGTTTATGCCGCGCCGGGTATCTCGGTCAAATTGTCGGCGTTGTTCCCGCGCTATGAATATGCCCAGGCCGCGGCGGCGGTGCCGGCATTGACCAAACGACTATTGTCGTTGTCCCAGGCCTGCCGCCATCACGATATCGGTCTCACGGTCGACGCCGAAGAAGCCGACCGCCTGGATATTTCACTCGATATCATCGACGCCGTATTTGCCGACCCGTCGCTCGACGGCTGGTCCGGTTTCGGTTTGGCGGTGCAGGCCTATCAAAAGCGCGCCATTCATGTCCTCGACTGGCTGATCGAACTGGCCGAACGGGTTGGCCGCCCGCTGAATATTCGCCTGGTCAAGGGCGCCTATTGGGATAGCGAGGTCAAATGGGCCCAGGTGGACGGGCTCGACGGTTATCCGGTGTTCACCCGCAAAAGTTCGACCGATGTGTCCTATCTTGCCTGTGCGGCCAAACTCGTCGCGCGGCGCGACGTGATTTACCCGATGTTCGCCACCCATAATGCCCATACGGTGGCGGCCGTGCTGCACCTGGCTGGCGCAGCGCAAGGGTTCGAATTCCAACGCCTGCACGGCATGGGCGAGCCGCTCTATCACCAATTGGTCGGCGATAACGCGTCGCCGCAAGTGGCCTGCCGGATTTATGCGCCGGTCGGCAGCCACGAGGATTTGCTGCCCTATCTGGTGCGGCGTTTGTTGGAGAACGGTGCCAATACATCCTTCGTCAACCGGCTCGGCGACGACGACGCGCCGCTCGACGACATCATCGCCGATCCGGTGGTCACGACGAAAAACCTAAGCGCCATCCCGCATAAACGCATTCCGCTGCCGGCGGATCTATTCGCGCCCGACCGTAAGAATTCCACCGGGGTCGATTTGACCGATCCTTTGAGCATCGAGCCGCTATTGGCCGAGATGATCACTGCCGCCGAAACGGATTGGCGGGCGGCCCCCCTGATCGACGGCGAGGCGGGGCAGGGTGACCGCCGGCCGGTCGCCGACCCGGCGGATAATCGGCGCCTGGTCGGGCATGTCAGCGAGGCGTCGGAGGAGGATGTCACGCAGGCCTTCGCCGCCGCTACGGACGCGTTCGGTGATTGGTCGCGCTGGCCGACGGAAGAGCGGGCAGCGTGCCTCGACCGCGCGGCGGACTTGATGGAGGCCAACCGGCCGGAATTGATGGCGCTGGCGGTGCGGGAAGCTGGCAAGACCATCGATGATGCCTTGAACGAGGTTCGCGAGGCCGTCGATTTCTGCCGTTATTATGCGTCGCGCGCGCGGGCCGATTTCGCGCAGCCGAACCAGTTGATCGGTCCTACGGGCGAGGCCAACAATGTGAGCCTGCATGGCCGCGGCGTGTTCGTGTGCATCAGCCCGTGGAATTTCCCATTAGCGATCTTCACCGGCCAGGTGACGGCGGCCCTGGCGGCGGGCAATGCGGTCATCGCCAAACCGGCTGAGCAGACGCCGCTGATTGCCTATCGCGCGGTGAGCCTGCTGCATGAGGCCGGGGTACCGCCGGGGGTACTTAATTTGTTACCGGGCAGGGGGAGCGTGATCGGTCAGGCGCTGGTCGACGATCCGCGGACGGCCGGGGTCGCCTTTACCGGCTCGACCGAGACTGCCCGGGCGATCAACCGCTCGCTGGCGGCGCGCGACGGGCCAATCGTGCCGTTCATCGCCGAGACCGGCGGCCAGAACGCCATGATCGTCGACGCCACGGCGCTACCGGAACAGGTCATCGACGATGCCATTACAAGCGGATTTCGGTCGGCCGGCCAGCGTTGTTCGGCGCTGCGGGTGATGTTTGTGCAAGACGATGTCGCCGACCGGACGCTCGATATGCTGCGCGGGGCGAGCGATGAGCTGATCCTCGGCGACCCCATGAACTTAAGCACCGATGTGGGGCCGATCATCGACCATGATGCGCGTGCGACCCTCATGGCGCACGCGGAGAAGATGGCGGGGTTGAGTAAATCGCTCGTTGATCTACCGGTGCCACCGGCTTGCGGGCATGGTTCATTCTTCGGTCCCAAGGCCTATGAAATCGACTCCCTCGATGTATTGGAACGCGAAATATTCGGGCCCATTATCCACGTGATCCGCTATCAGGCCGAACATCTCGACGCGGTCATCGATGCGGTGAACCGCACCGGCTATGGCCTGACTTTGGGTGTTCACAGCCGGATCGAGGCGACCCAGCGCCACATTGTGGAGCGGGTGCGCGCCGGCAATGCCTATGTGAACCGCTCCATGATCGGGGCCGTCGTCGGGGTGCAGCCGTTTGGCGGCGAGGGCCTATCGGGCACCGGCCCGAAAGCCGGCGGACCACACTATCTCCACCGCTTCGCCGTCGAGCGCACCTTGTCGGTCAATACGACGGCGGCGGGCGGCAATACTACGCTGGTGACGTTGGACGATTGAACGGTATTCGGACCTGGAACTAGGTGCGCATTGGAATGGAGACGCGAAACAGCAGCGTATAGAGGATCGGCACGATACCCAGAGTCAGGACCGTCCCCAACGCCAGTCCGAATGTGACCAAGCTCGCCAGTGGGAAGAACAGCGGGTCTCTGGATATGATGAGCGGCATCAGGCCAAGAATCGTCGTGATGGTCGTCATCAAAATGGGACGGAACCGGGCGAGACAGGAATCGATCACCGCCGAATAGGCTTCTTTTCCATTCGAAATCTCCGTATCGATACGGTCGATCAAGACGATGCCGTTGTTGATGATAATGCCGGCCAGGCTAAACACGCCGAGGATGGCGAAGAAGCTAAAGGGCGCATTCAAGACCAGAAGTCCAATGATGCCGCCGATCAGCGACAGGGGTATCGTCAAGAGAATGATCAGCGGGCGGCGGAACGAGTTAAACTGCCAGATTAGCAGCACCACGATGGCCAGCGCCGCAAAAGGCATGTTCCCGAACAGCCGTTCTTGCGCCTTTGCCGAGTTTTCCAGTTCAGCGCCAACCTCCCAACGGTAATCGGGTCCGAGTTCGAGCGCATCGATCGCTGGTTCCAGCCTTGCGAGCAGTTCGCCGGCCTCAAGGAACTCATGTTTACCCTCGACCGCGACCGCGCGTTCCTGATCGCGTCGGACAATCCGGTCGAGTTCCCATACGCCCTGAAAGTCGGCAATCTGCGAGAGCGGTACATTGGAGGCGCGGCTGGTCGAATAAACGTTGATGTCGGCGAGGTTGAACACGGACTCGCGCTCTTCGCTGGCCGATTGAAGGATAACCGGGATGATTTTATCGCCTTCCCGATATTCGGTTATTTGCGCACCATCGACGAAGGCATTCAACGACAGTGCAACTTCCTGCGATGTCACGCCCGATCGGCGTGCCCGTTTCTGATCGACCAGCACTTGTAGCTTTTTCGTTCGATTGGTCCAGTCGTGACGAACATCGAGCGTGCCCGGTATTGCGGCGAATTCGTTGCGTAGCTGCTGCGCCTTCTCGAACAATATGTCGGCGTCGGGGCCGATAATGCGAATTTCGACAAGTCCTGATTCAATGCCACCCAGCCACATCGGCTTAATGCGGCCACGTACATTGGGGAACCGGTCGAGCAGAAATTGCCGGCTTCGTTCGACGGTCGCCGCGACTTGCGCATTCGTTTCGGTGTCGACCAAGACAAACGCGACATGGGGATCTGGGTCGTTCGGCGACAATGACAGAAAAAATCGGGGACCGCCGCTACCCACATAGGCAACCGTGCTGGTCACCTCGGGGTTCGCAGAGTCGTTCTCGAGCCAGCCGACATATTCCTCGATAACGTCACGGGTGCGGGTCGTTCGGGTGCTCGCGGGAAGGTCGATATAGGCCAGAAATTGGTTTCGGTCGCCGGCCGGGAAAAACGATTTCGCGACGAACTGAAAGCCGTAACCGGAAGCAACCAGCGCGATAACGACACCGGCGAGGACGACAAATCGTTGGCGCAGCGCTCCTGTAAGAATGGCACCGTAGATGCGGTAGAACCGGCCCTCGTAAGAACCGCTAATGTTGTCGACGCCACTGGCGCGGACGCGCACCTTCATGAAGGCGAAACACATTGCAGGGGTTACGGTCATCGACAGTAACCAGGACGTAAGCAGAAGTATGATGATGACGAGGGGCAACGAGATAACGAATTCTCCGGTGCCGCCGACGATCAATAACATGGGGACGAAAGCTAGAATGGTCGTCAGGGACGAGGTCAGAAGCGGGATTGCCAGGGTCCGGCCGGCATCGAGGCAGGCGGTCCGGCGTTCGATACCTTGTTCCAGCCGCGCCCGGATATCTTCGGCGACGACAATGCCGTTATCGACCAGTAAACCCAGGGCGACGATGGTGGCAGCAATCGAGACGCGCTGCAGATCGACGCCGATAAGCGCCATGATAATAATGCCAGCTAAGATCGTCAGTGGCACGAAGGATCCGACGATTAATCCGGTTCGTACTCCAAGAAAAACCATGACCACGACCAAGACCGTGACCAGTGTCTGGTAGACGTTATTCACAGCGCCGCTAACCGCCCGTTCGATCAATTCCGGTTGGAATGTGGCAAACTCCAATACGTATCCCCAGGGCAGGGAGCCTTCTATTTCAGAGACCCGCTGGCGCAGGTCCTCACCGAACTGAACGCTGTTGACCCCGTCGAGGACGGAAACGCTGACGACGATTGCCGGTTTACCGCGAAATAAGACGGGCTGATCGGGCGGGTCGATCAGATCTCGTTCGATTTCAACAATGTCGATAAGCGAGACCGATTGGCCTGTTTCCGGTACCGCAATCAGAACGTCGCGAATATCGGCGAGGCTCCGAAAATTTCCCGAAGGCTCTATGATGAGAGACGATCCACCCAAATCGAAGCGCCCGCCGGGTAACAAGATATTTTGCTGCTCTAAGGTGTTGCCGATATTGGCCGGCGTTAATCCAAACTGTGTGAGCTTCGCGTTGGAAAATATCATGAAGACCCGCTCGTCCTGAACCCCAAGCAAAGAGACTTTTTTCACACCGTCTAGCGAGGTCAGCCGATCGCGCACATCACGGGCGATATCGCGCATTTCCTGCAGCGTAAAACCGTCGCTCCACAAGGCGATGGAGGCGACGGCGGTTTCACCGAAATTGTCGTTGACGGTCGGCCCAATGGTGCCGTCCGGAAGTTCTCCGGCGATGTCAGAGACCTTGTTGCGCAGATCGCGAAAGGCGGCGTCGAGATTGCCGACATTATCGCCTAAGGTAACGTGAATGATCGTCGTCCCGCTTTTAGAGATCGACCTGATCTCATCGACTTCCGCCAGGGTGCGAATCTGTTCCTCGAGTTTGCGGGTGATCAAATCCTCGACCTGAAGCGGGCTCATGCCGGGAAACGAAGCCGTCACGATTGCTTCGCGGATCACAATATTCGGGTCCTCGAAGCGCGGCATGTCTCTGAAGGTGAAAATACCGACAATAATTGCGAGCACGGCGAACACGCCAACAACGCGTAGGTTTCTCAGGGCAAATGCGGTTAAAACCGACACGTCAACTCACCGGGCGTACACAATTATCATTCGCTCAACAGTTTTACCTTGAGCCCGTCGGACAAAAAGCTGACCCCTGCCGCGGCGATAACGTCGCCGGGCTCCACTCCTTCTTGAACTTCAACGAAGCTTCCGGTTCCGGGGCCGATTTTGATCGCGCGTTTTTGCACCGTCGAGTTCGCGGCATCAAAAACAAACACGTATGACGACAGGTTGATCGGTTGACCCGATTGGCTACCGGCGGCCACGGCGTCAATGGGGATTAGAAAGTTTGAAGCTGTGTCCTCGATGCCAAGTAAAAACTCAACTTCGGCGGTCATTCCGGGGCGCACCGAAGTGGGCGGATTGAGCAAGGTCGCCTTGACCGGGAAGGCATTGGCGGTCTCTGCGCTGGATCCAATTTCGGTCACCACGGCCGTACACTCGCAGGCCCCAAAAGACGATAAGTTGACCGCCGCCGGTAATCCTAGATTTATCTGCTCAATGACGGTTTCCGGAATGCTGAGGGCGATTTGTAAGGCCCCCTCGGCGAAAATTTCAAACAGGGCCTGGCCGCGATTAACTTCGACGAACGGATCTACGGAACGGGTTGCGATAACCCCATCGAAGGGCGCCCGCATGACGGTCTTGCCAAGATCGCGCCGCAGACGGCTGAGTTTTGACTGCGCAATATCGACGTCGTTCTTCGCTGTCTCGAAGGCCGCAACCGCTTGGTCTAACGCCGCTTGGCTGATCCAGCCTTTGGCGAACAGAGCCTTTTGACGCTCCAGTTCTAGCGATTTTTCGTTAAACCCTGCGCGCGCGCTGCCGAGATCAGCTTCGCCGGATTGCACGTCAAGTCTGTAGGGCTCGGCATCGAGCTCCGCAAGTTCTTGTCCCGCGACGACCTTATCGCCCGCATCGACAAGTACTTTGGTCACATTGCCGCTTACCTCGAAGCTTAAGCTCGATGTGTCGGTCGCCTCGACGGCGCCGGGGAATTTCCGGCTTCGACCGGAGGCATGCTGGGACACCGTGTAGGTTTTGATCGCGCGAATTCGCTCGGTGACTTCGGGCGTTTCGTCCTCGCAGCCCGCGAGGAAAAGGGCAGCAAGTGCTGCGACGACAAGTGATTTTTGCACAGCGAGCCTATTTGTTCGTAAATATCGCGACCGCTATTCTTGCTCACCTTCAGAAATACGCCAATGCATCGTTGTGGCGATATGGGTGCAGAAGGGCGCCGGTTTTCTCGGACGATAGACTTTCGTTGTAATTGCCGCCGCGTCGCGCGGTGTGGCGAGACGTTGGGATAGTGACCGGAGCCAGTTCACGAGTGCCATGGTTGAGCCGCCTTTGATGGCATTTTTATCGGCGAATACCGAATATAGGCTTGAACGCTATCGGTAATCGGCGCGTTTGTCGATATTCTCGGGCGGCCGAATAATAAGAAACGGGGGAGAATTTATGTCCGACGACGTGATTATTGCAGCCGACGCGCTGCGCGCCTTGGTCCATGAAATTGTGCGCCATGGCGGCAGTGAGGCCGCCGAGTGCAAGATCGTGTCCGACCATCTGGTGGGCGCCAACTTAGCCGGTCACGACAGCCATGGGGTCGGCATCGTGCCGACTTATGTGATCAATCTTGGGAAAAATCTGCTGCGCCCCAACACCGCCGTGACCAATGTTCGCGACGATGGCGCTTTTTTGCAATTCGATGGCGGCAAGGGTTATGGCCAACGGGTTGCCGCCGAAGCCATGCAGGCGGCGATCGACCGTTGCCTGGAAACCGGCATCGTCGTCATGACGCTCAAAAACGCCCATCACATTGGCCGGGTCGGCACCTACGGTGAAATGGCCGTCGCTGCCGGTTTGATCTCGCTTCATTTCGTGAATGTGACGGATCATTTTGCCATCGTGGCGCCGCACCGGGGCGCAGAAGCGCGCTTCGGCACCAACCCGGTTTGCATCGCCATGCCGACGTCGAACCCAGCGGAACCCATTATCCTCGACATGGCGACCAGCAAGGTCGCCATGGGCAAGCTGCGGGTTGCCAACAATGCGGGAAAACAAGTCTCCGACGGCATCATCATCGATGCTGAAGGCACACCGACAAACGATCCCGGCGTGATGTTCAACGAACCGAAAGGCGCACTGCTGCCGTTCGCCGAACATAAGGGCTATGGATTGGCGTTGATGGCGGAGCTGTTGTCGGGCGCCTTGTCTGGGGGTGGCACGCTCCAACCCGGCAATGTTCGCCTCGACGGTATCGTCAACACCATGGCAGCGATTGTCCTCGATCCGGCGCGCCTGGGCGATGTGGGCTGGATTAATGCGGAGGTCGACGCCATGGCCGATTATTGCAAGAGCTCGCCCGCGGTCGATCCTAGTC
>JABDJY010000489.1 GCA_013003285.1 Alphaproteobacteria bacterium
CCCGTATGGATCACGCGATCGACCCGAAAGACCCCACTGCCATAGCCATCGATCGACGGCGGCTGTTCGGTGGAATTAGCGGTGTTTGGCGTATTCGGGTCGTCGGCCATTCTTCGGTCCGCGGCGCGCCGGCCTAATCGTCTTGCCCGTCTGACGCTTTCGCAGCATCAGCTTCGTCGCTCTCGCCGCCCTCTGCCGACTCGTCGCCGCTGTTGAACGCGGCACGATTGAGATTCAGCAGCAACAAGGCGGGTACGGCGACAAAAATCGACGAGTAAGTTCCGATCACCACGCCCCAGATCATGGCCAGTGCGAAATCACGGATGATCGGCCCGCCCAAGATCACCAGCGCGATCAGCGCAATAAGCGTCGTCACACTGGTCAGGAAGGTCCGCGACAGGGTGCGGTTGGCCGCGAGGTTGAGCAAATCGGGGATCGCCAGCTTCTTGTAGCGGCGTAATTCCTCACGCACCCGGTCATAGATGACGACCGTATCGTTGATCGAATAACCGGCGATGGTCAGCACCGCCGCCACCGTGGCCAGGTTGAACTCCAATTGAGTGATGGCGAATAGCCCGATCGTCGAGATCACGTCATGGCTCAACGCCATGACCGCGCCGACGCCGAACTGCCATTCGAAGCGGAACCAGATGTAAATCAGGATAGCGCCCAGCGCCAGCGAGACCGCCAAAATGGCCGCCTTGATCAGCTCCGCACCGACCGTGGGACCAACGGATTCCGTCCGTCGGTATTCAATGGCCGTATCGCCAATGGCATCCTTGATGGCGGTAATCGCCGCCTGCTGTGCCTTCTCACCGCCCTCCTGTTGCTGGACGCGGATCAGAACGTCATTCGGCGCGCCGAACGCCTGCACCTGCACCTCGCCCAGGCCCAAACCACCGAGGGTCTGTCGCAGTTCCTGGATGTTGGCCGGCCCCTCGGTCTCTACCTCGATCAGAACGCCGCCCTTGAAGTCGATGCCGAGGTTGAGGCCCTGGGTCAGGAACGCGCCGACCGAAGCCAGGATGAGGAGTATCGAAAAGGTAAACGCGACCTTGCGTTTGCCGACAAAATCAATGGTCGTGACGGCGGGAACAACGGTGAGCAATCGCATGATCGGCCCCTAAACCGGCAATTTCGAGGGCCGCTTGCGGCGCAACCAGATCACCATCAGCAACCGGGTCAGCATAAGCGCGGTAAACATGGAACTCACGATCCCCATCGACAGGGTGACCGCAAACCCCTTAATCGGCCCGGAGCCAAAATTGAACAACAACAGGGCGGCGATCAGGGTGGTCAAGTTGGAATCGATGATAGTCGTCAGAGCCCGTTTGTAACCGGCATCGACCGCCGCGATCGGCGATCGCCCATTGCGGGCTTCTTCTTTTATGCGTTCCAAAATCAGCACATTGGCGTCAACCGCCATACCGATGGTCAAAACGATACCGGCAATGCCCGGCAGGGTCAGCGTCGCGCCGAGCACCGATAGCAGCGCCAGAATCAAAGCCAGATTGAAGACAAGCGCGACGGCCGCCATGATGCCGAACAGGCCGTAACTGGCGATCATGAAGACCACCACGGCGATAAACCCGACGATGCTGGCGAGCTTACCGGCGGCGATGGAATCGGCGCCGAGCCCCGGCCCCACCGTGCGTTCTTCCAAGATTTCCAGCGGCGCCGGCAGCGCGCCGGCCCGCAGCACCAGGGCCAGATCCACCGTTTCCTGCACGGTGAAACTGCCGGTGATGATGCCGCTGCCGCCCAGAATCGGCGATTGAATATTCGGTGCGCTAACCACTTTATCGTCGAGCACGATGGCCAGGCGCCGATTAACGTTTTCCGATGTGACCCGGCCAAATATCTGACCGCCCTGCGCGTCGAAACGGAAAGACACGATGGGCCGGCCATCCTGGGTCGTCGCGGCGGCATCGACCAACCGTTCGCCGCTCACCACCACCTCGCGCAACACCACATAGGGCGTTTGCTGGCCACGATCATCCTCGTACAACAGCATCGAGTTGGCCGGCACGTTTCCGCCGGCCACCACTTCGCTAACCGAGGCCGATTCATTAACCAGATGAAAGTTCAGCTTCGCAGTCTGCCCCAGCAGGCGCTTGATACGTTCGGGATCGTCGATGCCCGGCATCTGAACGATGATACGTTCCGTGCCCTGCTGCTGGATCGTCGGTTCGGAAACGCCGGTTTCATCGACCCGCCGCCGCACCACTTCGATCGACTGTTCGATGGCGCGCTGGCGTCGCGCGATTAGCGCATCATCGGAAAATTCCAGACGAAAACTAGTGCCGTCGGTAACCGTCAATATGGCGTCCCGATCGATATCGCGGACCCGCTCGCGCGCCTCTTCCAGGTCGGTGGGGTTGCGTAGGTTAAAAACAACCGCATTCCCCTCCACATCGAGCCCCGAATAGCTGATCCGCGGTTGACGCCGGCGCAATACGCGGCGGACTTCCGACTGGATCGCCTTCAGCGACGCGTTGATGACCTCCTGGACTTCGACCTCGAGCAGCAAATGCGCACCGCCCTGCAAGTCGAGGCCAAGCCTCACCTGCGAATCCGGCAACACTGCCGGCGGTTCGTCGAAGAAATTCGGCGCGGCAAAGACAACGCCCCACAGGCAAACAACCAGCGTGACCAGGATCGCCCAGCGGGGATAATTAATCATGCGATACGGCTGCCTTACCAGCTGACAAATGAATTATCAAAATCCGAGTGGATAGCAGCATTATCAAACCTTAAATCGGCAATTTCGAAGGCTGCTTGCTGCGCAACCAAATCACCACCAACAAGCGGGTCAGCATTAAGGCGGTGAACATCGAGCTCAGGATACCTACCGACAAAGTCACCGCAAAACCTTTGATTGGCCCACTACCAAAATTGAACAGCAACAAGGCCGCGATAAGTGTCGTCAGGTTAGAGTCGACGATAGTGGTAAGCGCCCGCCTGTAACCAGCCTCGATTGCGGCGATTGGTGACCGGCCGTTTCGGGCCTCTTCCTTTATACGCTCCAAGATCAGAACATTTGCGTCGACCGCTATACCAATCGTCAAAACAATACCGGCGATTCCAGGCAGAGATAAAGTAGCGCCTAGAACAGACATTATCGCAACGATCAAGGCCAAATTAAAGACAAGTGCCACACTCGACATCATCCCGAATAAGCCGTAGCTCGAAATCATGAAAGCAACAACAGCAATAAATCCAACGATGCTAGCGGTGATACCCGCAGCTATAGAATCGGCACCGAGCCCAGGGCCGACGGTGCGTTTCTCAAGAATGGTCAATGAAGTCGGCAATGCACCAGCGCGAAGTAAGAGTGCTAGGTCGGTGGCTTCCTGCTGTGTGAAGTTACCAGTAATGACGCCACTTCCGCCGAATATGGCTGTTTGAATCACCGGCGCGCTTATCACTTTTCCATCGAGCACAGCCGCAAATCGCCGGCCCACATTCTCAGAGGTGATCCAACCAAAGTTCTGCCC
>JABDJY010000491.1 GCA_013003285.1 Alphaproteobacteria bacterium
GGCAGATGCGCATCACCTCAAACGCGTGCAGCCCAATGCCATGGCCAAGAAGCCCGGCGACCAATGGGTTGTGCCGCTGTGCCGCATCCATCACCGCGCGCTCCATGATGCTGGCGATGAAACCCGGTGGTGGCAAGACCAAAAGATCGATCCTGTGGCGCTGGCAGAAGATCTCTGGGCGAATAGCTGCGAGCCGATCACAACACCAGCACGGACCGCAATACAGTGAAATTGAACACGAGCCCGTTCAGGCGATTAACTACGCCCTGAATGAACTCCAGATGCTTGTGCTTGCGTTGGTCAGTCATATCCATGAAGCATCACGACGGCTCTCTTTGGGCGTACTCTGTCGAAACCCTTAACTGCCCGGCGTTTTCGCGGGCGCGCGCCATGTCGTAGGCAAGCTGGATACGCATCAAGTGATCGGCCTTGGGGCCGAAAGCCTTCTCGATCCGCAGCGCCATTTCTGGCGACAAGGCGGCTTTTTCATTGAGCACGCGCGACAGAGCCGGACGGGTGACACCCAGCACGGCGGCGCTCTTCGTCACGTCAAGGCCAAGTGGATTTAAGACCTCTTCGCGGATCATTTCGCCGGGATGGGCGGGGCTGTGCATCGGCATGGTTTTATCCTCCTGCTCTAGTGGTAGTCGAGGTAGTCCAACTCGTTGGCGTTCCCGTCTTCAAAACGAAAAATAATTCGCCAGTTGCCCGTAACGGTGACGCTCCAAAAATCTTGCATATTTCTGCTGAGCAAATGCAACCGCCAACCCGGAAATAGCCCTACCTCTTCTGGTTCATTTGCTTCATCAATCGCCGTTAATATCCGGCGTATCTTGGGGACTTGCTCGGACGGCAACCCTCTTGTGCTGCCTGTCTCACAGAAAATTTTCAGTCCCTTATGACAAAACGATAATATCGTAGTATAGCGTAACGCGACACTATACACTCGTCAAGCTAAATTACCAATAGTGGAAGATGGCCCGACAACCGAAATGGCCAACCACGTCAGGTTAAAAGACATCTCCAGCGGCATCCCAAAGCACCGGTTCCATCTCTATCTCAAAGAGTGCGAGTGGCGCTTCAACTACCGGCTGACGGCAAATTTTGTGAAGACCCCGCCAAATTAGGCCAAACACCGAATACTTCGGACTTATGTATGCCGGCCCCTTTTGTATGCCGGCCCCTTTTTTAAAGCTGCCAGCGCTTGATCCCAGCCGGCAGGGCGAGACCTCGCCACATCCCCTTGATATCGGCGACCACTGCGTCGCCAGTCGCCAACGCTATAAGATCGGGCGCCTCAAAGACCTCGAACTCGCGGTGCCGTACCGCACCAACAATAGCGTCATATCCGGTCGCATCATTAAGGTTCGCTAACAATTTAACGCCGTACTCGGCCCTGGCCTCTTTTGCATCTGCGTGGGGGTCGTAGACATCCACGCCATGCCCGCGATCAACCAGTGCGGAAATAACGTCGATCACTTTCGAATTGCGCAGGTCGGGAACATTCTCCTTGAAGGTCAGCCCGAGTACGAGAATTCGCCCGTTCGGCGCCGTCATCGCGGCATCGATACTGGCCGCCACATAGTCGCCCACCCCGTCATTGATGCGCCGGCCGGCGAGGATTATCTCGGGGTGGTGGCCCGCCTGCTCGGCGGCGTGCGCCAGATAATAGGGGTCGACGCCGATGCAATGGCCGCCAACAAGGCCGGGGCGGAAGGGCAGAAAGTTCCATTTCGTATTGGCCGCATCGAGGACGTCGTTGGCGTTGATCCCCATGCGGCCGAGGATCATCGCAACTTCATTGACGAAGGCGATATTGATATCGCGCTGGGCATTTTCGATAACCTTGGCGGCCTCTGCTGTGCGTATGTCTGGTGCCTGGTGGATATCACCGCCATTAATGGCACCATAGACCGCCACGAGACGCTCCAAAACTTCCGGCGTTTGGCCCGCCACGATCTTGGTAATGCGTTCGACCGTGTGTTCACGGTCGCCGGGATTAATACGTTCGGGCGAATAGCCGAGGAAGAAATCCACACCGCATCTAAGCCCTGACGCACGCTCCAGAACAGGGCCACAAATATCTTCGGTGACACCCGGATAGACCGTGGATTCGTAGACCACGATAGCGCCCAGCTTTAGCAC
>JABDJY010000496.1 GCA_013003285.1 Alphaproteobacteria bacterium
CTGTAGGAACGAGTGAAAACCCATCACCCCGAGGCCGCCCGAGCGTTCGCGCATGGCGGCATATGTGGCCCGTTCGAACGAGTCCGCCGCATTGTCGATGAAGTCCTGCAGCACGTTATCGAGGAAGCGCATGACGTCTTCGATGAAGGTCGGATGATCCTTCCACTCGACAAATTTTTCCAAATTGAGCGACGACAGGCAGCACACCGCGGTGCGTTCCTTGCCGTGATGGTCGGTGCCGGTGGGCAGGGTAATTTCCGAGCACAGGTTCGACGTCTTGACGTGCAGGCCGGCCAGTTTGTGATGCTCGGGAATCTGCTTATTCACCGTGTCGGAATAGACGATATAGGGCTCGCCGGTTTCGACCCGCGCGGTGAGGATGCGGATCCACAGAGAACGCGCCGACACTTTGGCGATGGGGGTCTCGTTCTTCGGGCTGAGCAGCGCCCAATCCTCATCGGCCTCGACGGCGCGCATGAAGTCGTCGGAGATCAGCACGCCATGATGCAGGTTGGGCGCCTTGCGGTTGGGATCGCCGCCGGTGGGCCGGCGCATCTCGATGAATTCCTCGATTTCCGGATGGCTGATCGGCAGATAGACCGCCGCTGAGCCACGTCGAAGCGAGCCTTGGCTGATCGCCAGGGTCAGCGAATCCATCACCCGGATGAACGGTACCACGCCCGAGGTCTTGCCGTTACGGCCGACCTGTTCGCCGATCGAGCGCAGATTGCCCCAATAGCTGCCGATGCCGCCGCCGCGCGCGGCGAGCCAGACATTCTCGTTCCACAGATCGACGATACCCTCGAGCGAATCGGAGGCCTCATTGAGAAAGCACGAGATCGGCAGGCCCCGCTTGGTGCCGCCGTTCGACAGCACCGGCGTCGCCGGCATGAACCAGAGGTCGGAAATATAGTTGTAGATGCGCTGGGCATGTGCCGAATCGTCGCCGTAATGGGTCGCGACTCGGGCGAACAGCTTTTGCGGCGACTTGGCTTCTTCCGGCAGCAGGTAGCGATCTTCCAGGGTTTCCTTGCCGAACGCCGTCAAATTGGCGTCGCGCGACGGGTCGATAACGATGCGCACCCGTTCCGTCTGATAGACGTTGGCGGTATCCAAATCTTTATCGACCAGATCGTTTTCCACAGGCTCGACAGCGGCCTCGGAGATTTCGATGGCCGGTTCGCTCGGCTCGATCGACATTTCGATCTGCGCCGATTCCGACTTATCTTCAGATACCAACACCTTATCCACAGCTTCTTTTCCCGCCGAAATGACCCCAGACCCATCCATACGTATTGTCCCCCTTAAACCAATAACCAGGCCGTCCACATGATGTGGGTAACTTCCTGGGGATAGCCGGGACAGTTCCACAAGATGTAGTCGCGAGGAATGAGTGTAACACTAAATCTTGACCTGCTGTCACCGTGAACAATACAAGAACATCCTACTCTTTTGACGATTTTCGTCAATCCCGCCTGTGGCGAATCGGGCCGGAATACGTGGCAAGCCAATAGTTTGCCTCGAGATTAAAAAATTGTGCCGCCAATGGGGCGGAAAGATCCTTATTTTGTGTGCCGCGTCCATGGAACCGCGATATTTTGTACTAGATAGCGGGTCTGCCACGCTATGCTCGGCCCATGTGCGGACGATTTGGAATGCTTCATACCTGGACCGACATGTTCGAGTCCTACCGGCTTATTTCGACGCCCCTGAACGTGGCGCCGCGATTCAACATCGCGCCGACCCAACCGGTCCTCGCCGTCATCCCGTCGCAGGTACGCAAAGGTAACGTGGCGACTCATTTCCAATGGGGGTTGGTGCCGCCCTGGGCCAAGGAAGTCGCGATCGGTTCGAAGATGATCAACGCGCGGGCCGAAACCGTCGCCGAGAAGCCGGCCTTCCGGCAAGCGTTTCGCCGGCGGCGCTGTTTGATCCCGGCCAGCGGGTTCTACGAGTGGCAGAAGCCGACCGGTGAAAAGGGCCCCAATGGCCCCAAGCAACCGTTCTGGATTTCCGCCGCCGATGGTGGGCTGCTGACCTTCGCCGGTCTGTGGGAGAGCTTGATGTCGGCCGACGGCAGCGAGCTCGAGACCTGCACCATCATCACCACCACCGCCAACGACGCGCTGGCGCCGATCCATGCGCGCATGCCGGTGATCGTCGCCCCCGCCGATTTCCAGACCTGGCTCGACGTGTCTGACGAGACCGCCACCGCTGCCGCCAGCGCCCTGCTGCGCCCGGCTGCCGATAGCGTTACCACAGCCCGGCCGGTCTCGACCCGGGTCAACAGCGTGCGCAACGACGATGCCAGCCTGATCGAACCCGGTGAAGCCTCTTCCGAAGGCGGCGCCACCTTCGCCGCGCCAGCTAAAAATCAGGGCGATCTGTTTTCATAGTTCAGAAAAATATGGTGCGAACCGCATCACAACTGCGCGTGTGAACATGGACCGGCCTTCGACCGGGGCATAAGCTATGTGATGCCGTGCAAAGGCACGCTAAAACCAGGGAGAGACGCGATGAAGCTTTATCAAAATCCGGTGTCGACGACCTGCCGTCCGATCATGATGTTCATCGCCGATGAGGGGTTGGAGGTGGAGCAGGAAATCGTCGACATATTGTCCGGCGAGCAGTACGGCGAAGCCTTCACCGCGATCAACCCGAACAATTATGTGCCGGTCTTGGAGTATGGCGATTTCCGGCTGTTGGAAAGCTCCGCCATCTTAAAATATCTTGCCGAAAAGTGTGGCTCGGCGGCCTATCCAAGCGACCCGCAGGCCCGCGCCCGGGTCAACGAGATCATGGATTGGTTCAACACCAGCTTCTATCGCACCTTCGGCTATGGGCTGGTCTATTCGCAAGTGCTCGATCCCTGCAAACTGCCCGACGCGGCGGCGAATGAGTTGCAAGTCGCCGAGGGCAAGGCCCAGGCCGAGCGGTTCCTCGGCGTGCTGAACGATCATATTCTGGGCCAAGGCGCGCCCTGGCTGTGCGGCGATACCATGACCCTCGCCGACTATTTGGCGTCGGGCATGGCGTCGGTCGGCGAACTCATCGGCTGCACCTTCGACGCCTATCCCAATGTCCGCGCCTGGTACGACCGCATGCTGGCGCTGCCCAACTGGCAAGCGACCAATGCCGGCCTATACCAATGGGCGAGTTTCACCGAAGGCCCGGACTATGTGGCGGTGTGATGCTGTTCGTCACTAGGTCCACTCGGTGTGGGAC
>JABDJY010000004.1 GCA_013003285.1 Alphaproteobacteria bacterium
GGATTGAGCAGTCGACGCAACCGTCCCTACGCTGCCCGTCCGGCAGCCGGGCGGGCGTCGGCTTCACCGAGACGGCGGTAGATTTCGCCGGCACTGGCGCCGAGCAACAGCCAGAAGACCAGGGCGGTGACCAGCGCCCAAACCACATAGAGCGAGGCCAGCTCCGGCGGGACCGGACCCGGGTCGAGGCCGATCGGGCGCGGCGCACCGATCAGATGGGGGATTAGTAGGATCGGGATGCCGACGAGGCGCAGCCAGATAGGCTTGGCGAAGACCAGCAGGCCTAAACCGATCGCTGTGGCTGCCATAGCGCCGAACCACCAGGTCTGGCGCGCTTCCAGCGGCGCGGCCGCGGCGCCGGGCACCTCGGGCGGCAATCCCAATGACGGGGCCAAGGCGAAGATCGCATAACCCGCCAGCCCCCACCACAAGCCGACGCGCATATCGACCGGCTTCCCCCACACGGCGAAGGCGGCGACCATGACAAAGGAGAACCCGACCGCCGTGACGATATTGGCAAACACAGTAAAGCCGTAGCGTTCAAAGCCGTCGGCCGGTGACCAGGGCTCGACAGGTTCGGTGGCTGGCGCAGCCTCCGCTTCGCCATTTTGGTGGAGATGTGTTTGGCCGTCTTCGTGGAGATGTTCGACGACAGCGTGACTATGTCCACCACCGGCCTGTTCGAAGACTTCGGCCTCGAATATCAGCGGCGTTACAGTGAACGCCTGCACGACGCTATAGAGCAGCGCTGTTAGAAATCCGGCAAACAGACCGGTTTGAATCATCCGGCGCAGCATGGGGGTCAGCCTAGTGGCAGGGGAAAACCAAGCTGTGGCGGGAATCATGGGCGCCGTTGTGAAGCTCGGCGGCGTTGGCGAAACCCGAGACCCAAACCAGCGACAAACCGAAGGTCGCCAACAAGACGGCGGTCGCAATCGTCGAAGCACGCGGTGCGCTGTATACCTGTTCAGCGGTCTGCGAAAATGATTGTGCTGTTGCCATTTTACCCCCTCGCCCTGTCATCTTTAGAGCTGATTTTCCAATTGGCCCTATTGGGCCACGACGCGCCGCCGCGAGCAAGGCCTAAGGTGCATTGCAGCGATCAATTTTTTGCAAACTCGAACTTCTGCATACGCCCTCCCCCGCTGTCGGGGGAGGGGAAATGGCTGCGGATGCTACGACACCTCGCGGGTGCCGGTGGCAAAGTTGACCTTGACGGTGATCGTGCCCTCGTTGATCAGCCACGGCCGCACCCGGAACGAGCGCGCGCCGCTACTGTGCATGGGGTCGTTCTCGGCAATACGCGTTGCATCGGCCAAATCTTTGGCGCGCACCACGATCATGCCCTCGCCTTCCCAGGTCTCTTCGTCATCGGCCCAGTGTGGCCCGGCGGCGACGTAAACGCCTTCCGCTTCCATGCGGTTTTGGTATTCCAGATGAGGTCCGATATTGGCCATCACCGGCCCCAGACCATCGGTCGGGAAGGTGTGGATGACATAGACCTGCCATTTCAGCGCGTCGCCGCTGGCCTCGAGAATCTGACTGCGTGTTGGGGCCCCATCGGCCATAACGTCTCTCCTTGGTATGTTATGTTTTCGCGCCCGAAATCAGCCGCGCGATCCTTGATCGCAATTTAGGCGGTTCGCCTCTTCAACGCAAAGGGCGCCGCCGCAAGAAGATCCACGCAAAGGGCTCAAGCGGTCTCGAACACCGTAAACAGTGGTGACATGGCGGGTACCGGCGCTGGGGTCATCAGCTTGCTTTCCTGCGAGGCGATCAACGGTTGGGTCCGGTCGAGGAATTCCTGCCAGCGCGGATCCATGGCGACGGCATTATGGCGGCGCTGACGGTCGGCCATATCGTCGAAATACCAGAAATGAGACACCTGATGCAGCGGCCCGATTAGGGTGAAGAAACAGCCGATCCGGTTGGTCTCCAACGGTGTGGTGGCAGCCAATGCATTTTCCTCATAGGCCGCCCAGTATTTCGGCAGCCCGCCGGGCACCAGGGATACGGTCTGTTCTTCGACCAGCAAGTTCGGCAGGCGCTGCAGATCGGCCAGCGGCGCGTCACCCGGACGCCAGTCGCGCCCCGCCCCATAAAGCGGCGACAGGGCGTCGATCGGCGCCGGCACGAGAAATTTATTCTCCTGTTTCAGCATCAAGGGCCGCACCTGCTCGAAATAGGGTTGCAGCTCGGGCACCACATAGACATCGGCGTAGCGTTTGCGCCAATCCTCTAAGTCGTCGAGCGAATAGAGATGAACCAGCTGTTCGTTGGGCCCGCTGGTGGTGGCGAAATAGCCGATCAGGCATTCGCGCATGATCGGCGCCATGACGCCGTCGAACCCGCGATCGACCTGCGATTGATAGAACCGGCCGAGATTGCCGGGCTTCATTGTGTAGGCACGGTATTCGATGACCATCGGGTCTCCCTCCCTGGCTCCAAAGGACTTGACCTAGTGTCGCCGCAACCGCACGGTGCGTCCATGGTTCAAATCGACATCTACGCTGATCCGGTTTGCCCCTGGTGTTTCATCGGCAAACGCCGGCTGGAGCGCACTTTAGCCGCGCGCGACGATGTGGACGCGACGCTGAACTGGCGCCCTTTTCAGCTCAACCCGGACATGCCACCCGAAGGCATGGATCAGACCAGCTATCTGATCTCGAAGTTCGGCGGGCTTGAGCGCGCGCTAAAGTTTCAAGACGCCATTGCCGAGACCGGCCAAGGCGAGCGGATCGCCTTCAATTTCGAACGTATCCGCCATACGCCCAATACGCTGGACGCCCATCGGCTGATCCGTTTCGCCGGCGCCCAGGGCTTGCAAAACGAGGCGGTCGAGGCGCTGTTTGCGGCCTACTTCGTCGACGGCGAGAATATCGGTGATCACGGTGTGCTTATCCGCGTCGCTCACACGGTGGGCCTCGACGGCCATGCCGTGGCGACGTACCTCGCCGGCGATGAGGATCTACCCGATGTCGCCGCGGAAGATCTGCGGGCGCGGCGGATGAGCATCGACGCGGTGCCCTGCTTCATCATCGACGGCCAATACGCCATTTCCGGCGCCCAGGAACCGGAGGCCTTCTACCCCCTGCTCGATCTGGCCAATTTCGGCAAACAAGCGGCGGAATAACTCCCAATGTGAGGATATAAACCCTCCCCAACACCTCATCCTGAGCTTGTCGAAGGACGAGGTGTTGGTCGCCCGCATCCTTCGACAAGCGCAGGATGAGGATTTGTTTCCGCCCTCCCGTCAAGGGTGGGATTAGTTGTGAAACACGCTTCTATTGCGCTGCGTTCGCCACGGGCTCGGCGGCCAGTTCGGCCAGTTGCGACATGAGCCGGCGTACGCCGCGCAGGCGTTGCGTGTCGTCGGCCCACTCACGCTGATAGACCAACTTATGGTCGGGGCGCACTTTTACCGTGCCAACCTGTTTGGTGATGAAATCGATCAGCGCGGCGGGATTGGCGAAGGAATTATCGCGGAAACTGACCACCGCCCCCTTCGGACCGGCGTCGAGCTTTTCCACCCCGGCGTCGCGGCAGAGCTTTTTCAAGGTCACCACCTGTAACAGATTTTCCACCTCGTCGGGCAGCGGCCCGAAGCGGTCGATGGCCTCGGCGGCAAACCCGTCGATCTCGCCCGGCTCAACCAGGGCGGCGATGCGCCGGTACAGGCTTAAGCGCAGGCCCAGATCGGCGACATAGGTTTCGGGAATGAGGATCGGCGTGCCGAGGGCGATCACCGGCGTCCAGTCGGCCACGGTTTCCCCGCCACCGGAATCGCGCGCCGCCGCCACCGCTTCCTCGAGCATCTGCTGGTACAGCTCGACGCCGACCTCGCGGATATGGCCCGATTGTTCCTCGCCCAGTAGATTACCGGCGCCGCGAATATCGAGATCGTGGCTGGCCAGGCTAAATCCGGCGCCGAGGGAATCCAGCGTCTGCATGACATCGAGGCGCTTGCGCGCCGCTTCGGATAACTGCCGGTCCGGCGATAGGGTGAGATAGGCGTAGGCACGAACCTTGGCGCGGCCCACCCGGCCGCGCAGTTGATAGAGCTGGGACAGGCCGAACATATCGGCGCGGTGCACGATGATGGTGTTGGCCGAGGGCAAATCGAGCCCGGATTCGATGATATTGGTGCACAGCAGCACCTCGTACTCGCCGTCATAGAACGACGTCATGACATCCTCGAGCGCCTGGGCCGGCATCTGTCCGTGGGCGACGGCGACTTTTATTTCGGGCACCAGGGTCCGCAACCGTTCCTGCAGGCGCGAAATATCCTCGATCCGGGGACACACATAAAATGTCTGACCGCCACGGAAATGCTCGCGCATGATCGCTTCGCGCACAGTCACCGGATCATAGGGCATCACGAACGTGCGCACCGCCAGCCGGTCGACCGGCGGTGTCGCGATCAGGCTCAGCTCGCGCACCCCGGTCAGCGCCAGTTGCAGGGTGCGCGGTATCGGTGTCGCCGACAGGGTCAGCACATGGACGTCGGCGCGTAGCTTCTTCAAACGCTCTTTCTGCGCCACGCCGAAATGCTGTTCCTCATCGACAATAAGTAAAGCGAGGTCGCGGAAAGCGATACTCTTGGCCAACAGCGAATGGGTGCCGATCACAATATCGACGCTGCCATCGGCCAGGCCTTCGCGCACCTCGCGCGCTTGCTGACCGGTAACCAACCGAGAGAGTTGGCGGATTTCGACGGGCAGGCCAGCGAAACGCTCGACGAAGTTCTGATAATGCTGGCGCGCCAACAGGGTGGTCGGTACCACCACAGCGACCTGTTGGCCGTTGAGCGCCGCCACGAAGGCCGCGCGCAGCGCTACCTCGGTCTTGCCGAAGCCCACATCGCCGCAGATCAGACGATCCATCGGCCGGCCGCTGGCCAGCGCGGCAATGGTCTCGTCGATGGCGCGTGCTTGATCTTCGGTCTCGTTGAACGGGAAGCGGGCACAGAACTCCTCGTAGAG
The DNA here is from genome assembly GCA_013003285.1 of Alphaproteobacteria bacterium. Lineage (GTDB taxonomy): Bacteria > Pseudomonadota > Alphaproteobacteria > UBA6615 > UBA6615 > JABDJY01. The sequence continues at coordinate 4,983 of JABDJY010000004.1, forward strand.
GCCCGGCGGCGCCGGCAGCTTCGCCCCCTCGCGCAACTGCCGTTCCGCGGCGATGCGCAACAGTTCGCCGGCGATCTCCTTGATCTGGCCTTTGACTTTGGCCCGGCGCGCCTGCCAACCGGCGCCGCCCAATCGGTCGAGCTGCGCCGTCGCCTCCTGGGAACCGAAACGCGACAGCAATTCCAGATTTTCCACCGGCAGGAACAGCTTGTCGTCATTGGCATAGATCAGGCGCAGGCAATCATGGGGCGCGCCGCCGATCTCCAGGGTCTCCAAGCCACCGAATCGGCCGATGCCATGGTCCACATGAACGACGAAATCACCGTCCGACAGGCTGGCCACCTCGGCGATAAAATTCTCCGCTCGCCTTGTGCGGCGCACCCGGCGCACCAACCGGTCGCCCAGAACATCCTGCTCGGTATAGATCGTCAGTCCAGCGGCGGTGAACCCGGTGTCCAGGCCGAGCACGAAGACCGGCAGTTGATCGGCGGCAGCATTCGTCACATCGGACCAGGCATCCAGGCTCACCGCGTCGCTCATCTCATGGTCGTGCATCAACTGCACCATGCGGTCGCGCGAACCGGCGCTGTAGGCGGCGATCGCCACCCGCTGACCGTCCGCCCGGTCATTGTCGATGCGCTGACCCAGCGCCTCGAACAGATCGACATCGGGCCGGTTGCGCGCATCGGCGAAATCATGGGCACGGCGCCCTTCGATGGCGACCGATTCCGGCAGCGACGCCGGCGCGTGAAATGCCTCAAAGCGTCCGACCACCCGCGCGCCGAGAGCAGCCTGCCATTCATCTTCGCCCAGATACAGCGCATCGGGCGGCAGCGGGTTATAGACCGGCTCGTCGTCGGTCTCAGTGCCCTTCTTGCGCGCCGGGCCGAGCTCGACGCGCGCATTGTAATAATCGGCGATGAGTTCGTGGCGTGCGGTCACCGCCTCGCCGCTCTGCAAGCCGATAACCACCGGACCGTCCACATAGTCGAACACCGTCGCCAGCGAATCGTAGAATAGCGGCAGCCAATGCTCCATGCCCGGATGGCGAATGCCGGCGCTGACCGCTTCGTAGAGTGCGTCGTTACTGCGCGCGGCGCCGAACATTTCCCGGTAGCGGCTGCGGAAATTCTCCGTCGACCCTTCGCCCAGAATGATTTCGCTGGCCGGCATCAGCGTCAGGCTTTCCCGCTCGCCGATGGTGCGTTGGCTCAGCGCATCGAATCCGCGGATGCCTTCCAACTCGTCGCCGAACAGATCCAGGCGCAGCGGATCCTCGGTCCCCGGCGGGAACACATCGATGATGCCACCGCGAATGGCGAATTCACCGGGTTCGCGCACCGTATCGGTTCGCAGATAACCGTTCTCGGTCAGGAAGCCAATGAGATGTTCGGTATCGATGGTATCGCCGGGCCGGGCCGCATAATGGCTGGCAACGACGATCTCCGGAGTCGGCAGGCGCTGCAAGGCGGCGCTGGCGGTGGTGAGAATCAGGGTCGGCGAGTCGTTTTCGGCCGCGCCGGTTAGCGCGCTCCCCGTCAACGCGCTCAAGGTCGCCAGGCGAGCCGCCATCACATCATGGCGCGGCGGCACCCGGTCATAGGGCAGACAGTCCCAGGCCGGCAGGCTGAGCACTCTGACGTCAGGCGCGAAAAACCGCACCGCGTCGGCGGTGCGGGTCATCGCAGCCTCGTCGCTGGCGACGAACAACACCTGCTGCGGCGGGGCGTCCGTCACCTGCGAAGCCTGGGTCACGAACTCGGCGAGCAGCAATGCGTCGCACCCTTCCGGAACCCCGGTGAAGGTTACCGCACTGGTGGCGTCGAAAGGATTTGTCTTAAAGAACAAAGTTTTACGACCCAGTTCTAAAGTCTTGCAGCAGAGCCATAACTTCCGTGTCCCACTCTGCTGGCACCGGCTTACGGCCGCTGATCCACATGAACAGGTCGGGGTCGCTATTGTCGATCAACGCCTCATATTGGTCGAGCAATGCCGGCGATAGCTCGGTGAGATGGCGCGCCGCGAATTGACCCAACAGCACGTCTGTCTCCTTGGTGCCGGTATAATTGCTGCGGTACAGCAAGCGCTTTATTCGGACGTCGTCGGCTTCCACGGCACACTGCTCCCCAATAGCGAAACGCCCGGCCAGCGGATTGGCGTCCAAAAGGGCGACGATTGCTGGCAGGCGGCGCGGCTCTGCCGTAGGATATAACCCCCTTGCCCCACGCTGTCAGCCACCAAGCCCAGCCACCCGGGTGATTGCCTTTGTCTGTTCGTACGCGTCCTGAAATTCTGTTCCCGTTGTTCGCCCCGGTAACCTCGATCAAGGGGGTGGGGCCGCGCATCGGCGCGTCGGTTGAGCGCGCCGCCGGACCCCATATCGCGGATCTGTTGTGGCACCTGCCGACCGGCCTGCTCGACCGCCGCTATGCGCCGGTGTTGCGCGATGCCGAACCGGGGCGCATTGCCACCCTGACCCTGCGCGTCGAGGCGCACCGCCCGCCGCCGCCCGCCAACCGGCGGGTCCCCTATAGGATCAACTGTTCCGACGAAACCGGCGATATCGTCTTGGTGTTTTTCCACGCCCGCGGCGACTATCTGGAAAAAACCTTGCCGGTGGGTGAACAACGGATCGTCAGCGGCGCGGTCGAAATCTTCGATGGCATTTTGCAGATGACCCACCCGGATATCATCGCGCCGCTATCGGAACGCGACCAGGTGATGCAGGTCCACTCCACCTACCCACTCAGCGAAGGCTTGTCGCAGAACGTCATGCGCCGCACCGTCGCCGAAGCCGTTACCCGGGCTCCGGAATTGCCCGAATGGCTCGACCCGGCCCTGGCCGCACAACGCGGTTGGCCCCTATGGCACGACGCCATCGCCAAAGTACATGCGCCGGCTGACTTCACCGATTTGGACCCCAATGAACCTGCTCGCCAGCGCCTGGCCTATGACGAACTGCTGGCCAGCCAGTTAGCCATCGGCCTGGTGCGCGCCACGACCCGCAAGCGGCCTGGGCTTCCGACCGTGGGTGACGGCAGTCTGCGGGCAAAAGCCATCGCCGCCCTGCCCTTCGAGCTGACCGACAGCCAGAAACGGGCGACCGACGACATCATCACCGATATGGCCTCGGATACACGCATGCTGCGCCTGCTGCAGGGTGATGTGGGCAGCGGCAAGACCGTGGTCGCCCTACTGGCCATGCTCAACGCCATTGAAGTGGGGCGCCAAGCCGCCTTGATGGCGCCGACGGAAATCCTCGCACGGCAGCACTTCGCCACCATCGCGCCCTTGGCCGAGGCCATCGGCGTGACCGCCGTGCTGCTGACCGGCCGCGACAAGGGTAAGGCGCGCCAGCAAATCCTCGACGGCCTCGCCGCGGGCGACATATCCATCGCGGTGGGCACCCACGCACTGTTCCAGCAGGACATCGCTTTCCATGACTTGGCCGTCGCCGTTGTCGACGAGCAGCATCGGTTCGGCGTCCACCAGCGCTTGCTGCTGGCCGACAAGGGTGCCGCCGTCGATGTTCTGTTGATGACCGCCACACCGATCCCGCGCACCCTCATGCTGGCCTTCTATGGCGATCTGGACGAATCCCAGTTAACCGAAAAACCGGCCGGCCGATTGCCCATCGACACCCGCACCGTTCCCCTGGCCCGCCTCGACGAGGTGGTCGGCGCGGTCGGCCGCAAACTGGCCGAGGGCGCCAAAGTCTTCTGGGTCTGCCCGTTGGTCGAGGAATCGGAGAACCTCGATCTCGCCGCGGCCACGGCCCGTCACACGGCACTGGCAGAAATATTCGGCGCGCGGGTCGGGCTGGTGCACGGGCAGTTGCCGACGCGCGAAAAAGACGCCGTCATGGAACGGTTCATCGG
>JABDJY010000034.1 GCA_013003285.1 Alphaproteobacteria bacterium
GGTAGCACATCGCGGCACCGATATTCATTAACCGCTCATGCGTTTCGTCGCTCTCATCCCCAGACAGGAACAGATGCGTGTCGACCGGCTCTTGCGTGCCCTGCCAGGTGCCGTCGGCGATGCTGCCGGTCAGCGTGTAGGGGGTGTACTGGACCAATCGCACGCCACGAATGTTGAACTTCTGGTGCTCGATATAGCGGGCAAGCTGGGTCATGTAGCAAAACACAATACCGGCCGAGGCAAGTCCCAGGCCTGATGGCGCCTGTTCGGCATCGGAACGCTCATCGGATTTGAGGCGGAAATGACTGACGCCCGGCATTTCAAGAGTGGAATCGGTCTCCGTTATGCCGGCCGGGTCGAGCAGCGTGCCGTGGCCGATAATATTGCGGATGATCTTGCCCTTGGTGCCGGTCGGCGCCTTCTTGACCTCGCCCTCGCGGATTTCTCCCGTTTTCCAGATGATGCCGTCTAGATCGTCGGCGCCTGAAAGCGGGACTGGTGGTTGGCCATAGGTGCGGTAAGGGTCGGCGGCATCCGCAGAGGTCGAGGGTGTCATCGTCGCGACGTCGCGTCGTCGACCATTGACGTAGATGGCGAAGGTGTTTTTCAGCGCGCGGCGTAGCCCGTCGATCGCCGGCGAGGCCTTTATCGCATCGGCGACCAGCCGCCGGATATCTCCGGCGCCTGCTGAACTATCGATGCGAACGTCGATTGTCGTCGGTTCGGCGTTGCCAACGGCATCGCCGCGCACGAAAGACCCGGTCATCCAGTATGCGTTGTTAAGATCGACATCGAGCTTTTCGATAACAATGCCGCGCGCCCGGGCAATCGCTAGCAGGCGGTTGTAAAGGTCTCCCACCAGACCAGCATTGTAGAAACCGAGCGGAAAAGGCGCGATATCGTCGCCGCCAAGGTGCTTGCCTTCATCGGTAGTCAGCCGCCACACACTGCCATGTTCTCCTTCATGGATAATGCCCTCCTTGCCATAACGAGCAAGCTGACGCGCTTCGGTAACAATCACCTCGCGGGCATTTTCCTGCGTTACCAGCGCCGGCCGGGCGCCACCCTGGCGGTATTTGAAGGCTAGCGGATATCCCGAACTTTCGATCGATTCGGTTTCTTGAACTGTGGCGGGCATCGACATGCGTATCTCTCCTGTCAGCGCGGTGTTTCCGGATTGTAGTTTTAGTCACTCTTGGGAGTGGTATTGCAGCAACTATCGCATTGGCATTGGTGCGGGCGCCAGCCATGCCGGTACTAATAAGTCTTTAATCAGTCTTCCAACGTAAGGTTGTCTCAGCTGGGAAGGTATGTTTCGAACCGGATTTACTTGAAATTAGCTTGCTTCCGAAGGTTGACCAAAGGTCAAGACGGTCAAGCGGTATTGTCAAATCACCAATGACTTCGAAGGGCCTGTAAACAGCGAAAAGCAAAACTTGCTGATGTCTGTTGGGGGTCGATACCGTTGATAAAGTCGTCGGAATCGGAGTTTATCTGTGTCCGCTTCTGTTAAGAGCGGAGCTTTTGCCCGCCCCAGTTTGCGCTGGGGCGGTTTGTGTTGGTGGGCTAACCGATTTGTCGTTGCGGCATGGCGATCACGCTGTTTGTGGCACGGGCGGTAGAATGGCGGTGAGTTTTGCCAGGCGCCTGAGGTTTTGCACGGTAGCGGCGAGCAGGAACTCGTCCTGAGCGCCGGACAGGCCTCTGAGGCGTAGTCGCTCGAAGCCGAGATGGCGCTTGAGGTGGCGGCGATCTACGATGGCGGTTCACGGGGCGACGCGGCGCGGATAGGGAATTCATGAGCGAGGGGCAAATCGTCGATAAGAACGGCCCGGCGTTACAGCCACCCGCGCTCGTCGAAGGCAGCAAGATCAACGCCTAGCGGTGCATACCATCCCCCTGATCGATAGCGCGCGCCAAGTTTCAGAGCTTCCTCTTTGTTACCATAGGGAATGCGCAGAGGCGTATCGGTTCCCAAATTCTGCCGAGCAGAAGCCGACGGAGCGGCAGTGCTATCCGTTGTGCGTCTGCGAACCCGCTTCTTTGGCGCGGTTGATTTCGACGTTGTTGATTTAGGCGCCGTTGATCGCGCCGGCTTGTTGGCACTCTTACGACGGCGCTTGCCGCGCGGCGTGCCCTGATTTGATTCGATCCATGCCGATATGCTGGCCGAGTTGGCCTTGGCCTCGTCGGGAATGGTGACGCCTTTCTCCTGTGCAATCTTCTCGGCGAATGACATCTGCGCCGGACTTGCCGGTTTGGGGCCAGGCTCTCCGGCCGCCTCGCCGTCGGCTTTCTTCGGCGCGTGTTTGTCCAGGAAGGCGCGGCAGACAGATCCCGATTTCGTGTAGCCGGGCGGCAGCTTGATGCCCTTCTGCCGGGCAATACTGACGGCAAATCGCTTCATCGCAGGCGTTGGTGGACGCCCGCCGGATTTGGCGCCCGCAGCAGCGCCGAGCAAGGGCGGTCCGCTGGCGCCGGCGCCTTCCTTGAGTTTGCCGATAATACGTTCGGCGGCATCGCACACCGCATCAATCGCGCCAACCATCTCCTGCCTGCCGACAACGACATCGTCGAGCAGGCATTCGAGTTGTGCCGTCACACCCGGGTCGACCAGCGCCGGATCGGCCTGTTTGAGAACGCCGAATAGAGACAGACCGGTCGCGGTGGGTACGATGTTCTTTCCCTGGGCAGTCAGAAAATCCTGTTTCTTCAGCCCGCCGATGATTTCGGCCCGGGTCGCCGGCGTGCCGATGCCTTTGGCTTCCTTCAGACGATCGCGCAGAACCTCGTCGTTAACAAAGCGCCAGGCATTTCGCATCGCCTCGATCAGCGTGCCTTCGTTGTAACGCGGCGGCGGGCGAGTCTCTTTGTCCTCAATGGTCGGGTTATGCAGTTCTGCAACCTCACCGTTGCGCAACGCCGGCAGCAATTGCGCTCCCTCACCCTTTTCGTCGGCGTGCTGCCAGTCCGGGAATGCAGCACGCCAACCGAGATCGAGGGGCTGGCGACCGGCAGCACGGAAACCAAAACCTTGGACATCGAGCGTTGCAACTGTCTGCCGATAGCGAAAGTCAGGCATGACGGCCGCCAGATACGCCCGCGCGATGACGTCGAACAGTTTTTTCTCATCAGACGACAAGCGAGGCCAGACCTCCGCGAGGTCGTCTATCGTGTTGACGTTAGGGATGACGGCGTGATGGCTCGCCCCCGCCAGACCCTTGTCGTGGAAACTGCCGCTCGCCCCCTTGCGGATGACCGCCGGCTCGGGCACGGGGATGGTGCTGAACGATTTCCCCACCCGCAGTCCGGCCACGATCCGCGGCACGTCGCCGATCAGGCTCTCCGGCAGGTAGCGGACTTCGGCGCGGGGATAGGTGATGATCTTCTTACCCTGACCGTCATACAACTCCTGCGCCACCTCGAGTGTCCTGGCGGCCGGCCAGCCGAAGCGCGAGCTGCATAGTTTCTGCAGCGAAGGCAAATCGTGCAGCCTGGGGGGCCGTTGCCGTTTGTCCTCGACGCGCACGCCAAGCGCACCCTCGAAGCCCTGCGCAGCATTGACAACGGCCTCGGCAATCTCGCGCCGGACAATGCGCTCGGCCGGCGCGTGCCGCATCTGGAATTGCCCGCCCGCGACTTTCGCCGTCACCAGAACTTCAAAAAAGGAAACCGGCACGAAGTTGCGGATTTCCAACTCGCGCTTGCACACGATTGCCAAGGTCGGTGTCTTCACGCGACCAACCCCGATGACCCCCCGGGCACCTTGGCCCAGTATGACGGTCGCGGTGCGGGTCAGAGACAGATTGTAAATTTGATCAGCCTGCCGACGGGCGACGGCGGCGGCGTAAAGGCGGGCATATTCGCCATTGGGTTTCGCTCGACCAAAGGCGTCGCGGATGGTCTGCAGATCCTGCGCGGTGAACAGCACCCGCATGACCTGACCACTATAGTTGTAATGCTCGAGAATTTCCTGGCCGATGAGCTGACCTTCGCGATCGCAATCGGTGGCAAGCCAGACCCGCTTGGCGGTGCGCAGGGCTTCGCGAATGGCCTTGAGCTTGGCGGCTTTATTGCCTCCTTTTGCCGGGCGCGTGCCGTAGAGCCCTTCGGGGCGCAGAAGGATCGGCGACCAGCGCTTCCAGGCCGGCACAACATCTTCCGGTTCGAGCAGGTCGAGCAAATGGCCCTCGGCCGGGAGAATGTCTCCATAGCGAGACCCAACGGCGGCGCGGACGTCCTTCGCCTGGCTGGATTTCTCGGTGATGACGATCTGATCAGCCATAACAGGCTCGTTCGGAAGGCTAGGTGCAACAATGCGCCTACAAGAACGTATAGAGAACATACGCGACTCGCAAGACGCCTACTGACGGCATTAATTAAAACGCACTATTTCGCGTCCCCTCGCCGGGGCCAATCACGACCGGTATTGGGGTGATGGCAGACACGAACGCAGGCAGCTAAGTTTCGTGCCGCTGTAGTGCTACGATCATGAATTGGTAAGTGTTAATCTCGCCACATGAAATCGTCGGCCGTCATTATAGTTACCTGCGCAATTGTACTGCTTCTCGTGCTCGGTATCGGCCAGCGCAGCGATCGGAACACTCTCACCGGCATTGTCACCCACGTCCGCGATGGCGATACCATTGAGGTTGCCAAGGTGCCGGTACGGCTCAACGGTGTCGCTGCACCGGAACTTAACGAGCCACATGGTCAGGAAGCCAAAACTTTCATGGCCAGACTAGTTTCCCGAAAAACCGTGCGTTGCGATTTAAACGGCGAACGGAACGGTGATCGGGTTATCGGCATCTGTTTTCTCAACGGCCAAGATATAGGTGAAACAATTATCTCCGCAGGTCTGGCGCGCGATTGCCCAAGATATTCGAAGGGTCGGTACGACGACTTCAATACTGCGGCGTCGAAGCAGTTGCCCCTGCCCGGCTATTGCAACCGTCACTGATATGGACCCCGCCACCCTCTCCGACTGTGAGCACGGCCTTTACTGCTGGTACAATAAATGCAACCGCCACTCTTACAGTAGCGAAAAGCCGGTTGGTTGGGGTTAGCTTTGTAACACCCAGTTCCAGTGCGAGGCCTCCTACAGCATCATGACCCAGAAGCAGCTCCTTATCATCGCCCACGCTCCGTCGGCCAATACCCAAAGGCTGCTTGAAGCTGTGCTCGAAGGGGCACAGTCAGACGATAATCAGAATGTAAATGTCGCGACGCAAAGTCCATTTGACACGGGTCCAGATGACGTTATTGCGGCAGGCGCGATCATTCTCGGCACAACCGAAAACCTTGGTTATATGAGCGGGGCTCTAAAGGACTTTTTCGATAGAAGCTACTACCCGTGCCTGGATAAAACGCAGGGACTCCCTTATTGCCTGTATGTGCGAGCTGGTCAGGACGGTACGGGAACCCGGCGTGGTGTGGAGACGATAGTGACAGGCCTACGATGGCGTGCGGTACAAGAGGCGCTAGTCTGTCGGGGCGAGTGGCAGGAGGAATTTGTCGACCAGTGCCGGGAGCTGGGGGCGGCGATGGCTGCAGGTCTGGACGCAGGGATATTCTAGACTTGGATACTTGAGCCGCACGAAGTCATTAAGTTTTTGGTAACCATACTTCATTCATCATCGGGAGATGACTACACCCTCAAATGACAACGTAGTTCTATTGGTCGATGCAATTGTTGCGTATCGCAATCGGCTAATTGAGCGCGAACAGCAAACAAACGCCGCCGAATTCAAAGGCACCTCAGAGCAAATCGAAAGATGGCTGGTTGAGTTCGCGTATCAACGCGTCTCGAAGGAGTACTAGGCCGGAAAGCTGCGCGCAGAAACCTTAACAGGACGGTCAATAGTAGTACCCAAGACGCCCGTGCGGGCCATAGGGATAACCATAGCCAAAGCGGTAATGGGGATGGTGGTGGTAGGGGTAGTACCGGTGATCATGAAAGTGATGGTCGTAATACCGCCGATCTCGATAGGGTGACGCGTCATTGATTGCGCCATCGAGGCTGGCATAGTCCTCGCTCTTCCACGTTCCGTCGTTGCGGCGGCAGGCGGTGCCATAAGCAATGATTGTTCGCTTTTCGACGGTCGTCGTTTGTTGATATTCGCGGCAAGAAAAACCTGACCTCTTAAACGTACGTGTTGGCATCACCGTGCCACGCCGGTTAGTCGTTGGGTTGATCCAGTTTTTGCCCTCTCCCGTCTTATTGTTTTCCAGCGCATCCTGTGTGGCCGCAGCAATTATCTGGCGGTCGGTAAGATCGAACCGCTTTTCGACGGCAGTCCCAGTACACCCTGCCAACAGGCTTCCCAAGAGGACGAATAGCAGGCCCGCTTTTATGCTGCTCTCGCTTCTTCCGGCAATTGGCACATCAACTCCTCGAACTGGGCCAATAATTGTTCCCGTTCATCGTTTGGCAGGCGGACGATTTCATCGTTTGCAGGTTTTCTATCGCGTTCCCGAACGACGTCTTCCAGGTGGCGTGTTAGTTCATGATCCGCGCCCAAAACTTGGAGCGCGCTTGCGAATAAGAGTATGTGACGAAGATTATCTGGCACCGCGATTTAGCCCTCTCTCATATGTATCGCCACCCATTTGGGAATAATAGAAGCCGATTAAAACCCCTGGGTAGGACCAAAGCTGGATAAATGTCCATGATCAACTAACCGAATGCGCGCCACAGCCAATATTTACAACCGCGGATGGCGATCACCACCTCGTCGAGATGCCAATACGAACTCGGCCGTGACCGGCTGCGCTGCAGGTTTTTGGCTACCAGGCGCCCGAACTTCAGGAACCAGCGACGCACCGACTCGTTCGACACATCGATACCGCGCTCGGCCAGCACGTCTTCAACATCACGAAACGACAGCGTGAATCGGGCATAGAGCCAGACCGCATTCTGAATGATCTCGGGCGGAAAGCGATGACGCTTGAAAGAAATTGGGGTCATACGCTGACGGTACCGGCCTCCGGCCAGCGACCTTACGTGTCAATGCCCCAAATGTCTCTATAGTCGACTTTCTCAAATTAACCGGTCACGATCTGAACTGTCAGAAAGGGGATCATGAGCAGCCAACAATCTTCAAGCCGCAAAGCGCGAAGCAATCGGCATCATGGAGGTCTTTGTGCCGGGCCAGACAACACCAAACTATGACGCTATAAACGTCACCGAATCGTCCGCGTCGCTTGGGGCTGAAATACGATGTGGAGACCTCCGGTATATCGACAATAGTGCGATTGCAGAAATTCGCCGGGCCTGGCTCGATCATCTTGTCGTCGTTGTTCGTAACCAGACGTTGACCGACGCAGACCTTGTCGGATTCGGCCGACAGTTCGGCGAATTTCAGTATTCGCCACCACTAAGCAACCCTTTGGTTGCCGCCGGCAAGGTTGCTAGACAAGGCGGCGAATTCCCCGAATATCCAGAGGTAACGGTGGTGTCGAATGTGGTCGAGAATGACGTCGCACTGGGAGGGCTCGGCGACGGCGAGGTCATCTGGCACACCGACATGTCAAGCTTCGATGCACCGCCGAACCAGACTGTTCTGTATGCGCTGGAGATACCGCCAACAGGCGGAGAGACCATGTTTTGCAACATGTACGAAGCCCTCGAAACTCTGCCCGATGAACTGCGCCGCAGGATCGACACCCTGAATCTGAAGCACGATGCGATGATCGACGCTGCCGGTTTCATTCGTCCCGAGTTCGCCCACCTTGCATATGCAGACCCAAGCGAGACGCCCGGCGCCATCCATCCCTTGATCCGCACACACCCGGAAACTGGTCGGGACTGTCTCTATCTCGGTCGCCGCTCGAATGCGCGCCTCATCGGTTTGCCGCTTGAGGAATCGGATGCGCTACTCGACCGGTTGTGGCGACATGCGACCGCGCAAGCCATGGTCTGGCGCCACGAATGGAAGCTTGGTGACGTCGTCATGTGGGACAATCGCTGCGTGATGCATCGACGTGAGCCGTTCGATCCGGCACAGCGGCGTGTTATGCACCGTGTAGTCGTCAAAGGGACGCGGCCATGCCGCCAAAGCCCAGTCACCGGGATCAACCCCTAAGCCGATTTAGTCTGACACTGCTCTCACATCGTTAATCTGACAACGCACATAATTTGCCTCACATGATGATCGCCCCGCGGCCCGTAATCGCCTCGGCCTCGAGGCGTTCGTGCACGATGTTGGCCTCGTCCAGCGAATATGTTTCGGTAACCAGCGGCCAAACCTCGCCGCGCGCGCAGATTTGCAGCGCCTCACCGATCTCTCCAGCCGTGAACGACTTGCTGCCGAGCACATCGATCTCGTTGACCAGTAGACTAGCCGCCGAGACTTCGAAGGGCATGGCGTTACCCCCCAATGTAACCAGCCGACCGCCCTTGCCGAGCGCCTGCACCCCGGCTTCGAGCGTCGCCTTGCTCGAGACGAAATCGACGACAACGTCGACCCCGCCACCCGTCGCATCCTTGAGCGCTACCACGACGTCCTCCTGTGACGCATCGACGGCAGCGTCGGCACCGACCTCCCGACACGCCGCTAGCTTATCGGCCGATATATCGACTGCGATCGCGCGGGCATGCGCCCATTTGGCCAGCATCACCATATGGATGCCGACGCCACCGCCGGCACCGATCACCGCCACGGTGTCCAGCGGCGTAATACGCGCGCGTTTCAGTACCTTGTAGGGCGTGACGATGGCATCGCAGATGACCGAGATCTCGGCGGCGTGTTTCTTGTGATCGAGGGTTTCAGGCACCTTAATGAAAGTACGAGCCGGCAACTTCACGTACTCGGCATAGCCACCATCAACATGCCGGCCGACGAACCCAGCGAGGTTGTCGCACAAAGGTTCCCGGTCGGCCTTACAC
>JABDJY010000049.1 GCA_013003285.1 Alphaproteobacteria bacterium
GATCAGGCCCGCGGGTATCAGCACCAAGCCGGCGCGTGTGGGCGTATAATTTTGCACCAGCTGGACGAAGATGGGCGTCAGATAGAGCGAGCCGAACAAGCCGACGCCGAACAGGAACGAAATCACATTGGCGGCGGCGAATTGCCGCGATGCGAAATGGCTAATGATGAGAATTGGGTCGTCGTACAACCACTCCCAAACGATAAAGGCGACGGCGCTGAACAGGCCGAAGACGAGTGATAGCACCACGCTATCCGAGGTCCAGCCGAGGCGTTGTCCATTGGATAGCCCGGTGAGCAACGCTAAAAGCGCTAGCGCCAGGAGGGCAAAACCGATCCAGTCGAAGGTCGGCCGCGGTCCCGACTCCTCGCGCGACGGCAAAATGATGCTTGCTAACAAAGCCGTCGCGGCGGCGACGGGTAGGGCGACGTAGAAGGTGAACCGCCAGTCGAATGCGTCGATGGCCATGCCGCCGACCAAGGGCCCGATGCCCGGGCCGAGCACAAAGCTGATACCGAACAGGCCGTTGGCCGTAGCGCGCCGTTCGGGTCCGAAGACCTTGTACATGGCAAGCTGGGTCAACGGCAAAATAACACCGGCGCAGAAGCCCTGAACGGCACGCGCAAAGATGATTACGTTGAACTCTTGCGCCGTGCCGCCGACGACCGACGCGGCAATAAACACGCCCATCATGCCGACAAATACCCGGCGCTGACCGAACGAGCGGATCGCCCAACTACTCACCAGCATGCCCGTGGTCATGGTGGCGAAAAATGAGGTCGCCATCCATTGGGCCAAATCCTGACCAACCCCGAAGGCGCCCATGATGTCGGGTACGGCGACATTGATGATTGTTCCCGACAGCGCCAAGGCGATGCTCGACATGATCGACATCACAATGATCAGAAAGCCTTGCGTGCGGCTGAATCCTGACGCGTAGGCGCTACCTGCCAGGGATGTCAATTTCCACCACCACCAACATGCCGGGGCGCAGCATGGTGTCTTCCTGCGCGACGCTGATACGGATCGGCACCCGTTGGGTTACTTTGGTGAAGTTGCCGCTGGGATTGGGATTGGGCAGCAGGGCGAACTCGCTGGTCGCCGCCTGGCCAATCCGCTCAACCGTGCCTTCGAACGCATGGTCGGGGAACGCATCGACGCTCAGCGTGACCGGCATACCCACCTCCAGATGGCGCAGCTCGGTCTCCTTGATGTTCGCCTCGACCCAGATATTGTTGGGATCGTGGATCAACATCAGGCGTTGGCCGGGGCGGACGAACTCGCCCTTGTCGATAAAGGTGCGCGAGACGACGCCGTTCAGTGGACTGCGGATGGTGCGGTCTTCGACGTCGAGGATCTGGCGGTCGCGCTCCGAGGCGATCTGGGCTTCCTGGAAACGCAGATTATCCAGCAGGCTTTCATTGACCTGGATTTGCTGTCGGTCGGCGTCTGCTTCGCGCGCATCGGCCTCGGCGGTTGCCAGATTGGCCACCGAGACCTGGTAGCGTTCTTCCGTTCGGCTGAGTTCGGTGCGGGTCTGGTCGAGGCGCTGTTGCGAGACCACCCGCGTGCCGCTCAGCGATTTGATCCGCTCGAAGTCCTTGCGGGCCAGGTCGCGCTGTTCACGGCTGGCTTCTACGCCGGCCTGGGCAGCCTTCACCCGTGAGCTGGCCGCTTCCCGGCGGCTTTTGGTCTGGGCATCGACCATGACGGTCTCCGCCGATATCTGCGCGCGCTGCGAGCCGATGGCCAGCAAGCGGGCGTCCAATTCGTCGACCTTCAATTTCGCGTCACGTGAATCGATTGCGATCAATAGGTCGTCGATGGCTATCCGATCGCCTTCGGTAACCGGCAGTTCGGTGACCCAACCGCTGACCCGGCTGCTGACGGCGATCTGGTCGGTCGTGATACGCGCATCGGTTTCGGTGATCTTACTCCACTGGGTGAAAGCCCAGTTCCCGGCCCAAGCCAGCAGGGCCAGCACGATTGCCACGACGACGAGGCTTCGCACCATCTGGCGCGCACGCCGGCCACGCCCAGTACTTCCCTCAAAGGAAGCGCTGCTGGCGAGCGGCATGTCTAATCTAGTGTCGTCTGGCATGGGTAACTATCCGCGCACGGCGCGAACCGGATGCGGGCGCCCGTAAATTAACCTTAAGCCGAGTTTATGGAGGAATAGCTAAACTTTGCAAACTAGCCATGTGTCTATTGCATATCTGAAATGTGCCAATCGACGCTGGATTGGGTGGTGATTAGACCGCGGTGCCGCCCACGGTCAGCGCGTCGAGCAACATTGTTGGTTGGCCGACACCGACGGGAACCGACTGGCCGTCCTTGCCGCAGGTGCCGACGCCGTCGTCGAGGCGTCTGTCATTGCCGATCAAACTCACCCGCGTCAACGCATCGGGGCCGTTGCCGATGAGGGTCGCGCCTTTCACCGGCGCACCGACCTTGCCGTTTTCGATTAGATAAGCCTCGGTGCAGCTGAACACGAACTTGCCGTTGGTGATGTCGACCTGGCCGCCGCCGAAATTGACCGCGTAGATGCCGTTCTTGACGGCCCGGATGCATTCCTCCGGTTCGGCTTCACCGTCGAGCATGTAGGTGTTGGTCATGCGCGGCATGGGATGGTGGGCATAAGATTGCCGGCGTCCGTTGCCGGTCGGCGCGACGCCCATCAGCCGGGCGTTCATGCGATCCTGCATATAGCCTTTCAGGATGCCATCCTCGATCAGCACATTGTAGGCGCTGGCGGTGCCCTCATCGTCGATGGTGAGCGAGCCGCGCCGGTCGGGGATGGTGCCGTCATCGACGATGGTGACACCGGGGGCGGCGACCCGTTCGCCCAACAGACCGGAAAAGGCCGATGTCTTCTTGCGATTGAAATCGCCTTCCAGGCCATGGCCGATGGCTTCGTGCAGCAGTACGCCGGGCCAGCCCGGCCCCAATACCACCGGCATCTCGCCCGCCGGCGCCGGGATGGAATCCAGATTGACCAGCGCTTGGCGCATCGCTTCATCGACCTGGCCGTGCCATTTGTCGGGGTGCAGCCATTGATCGTAGGCCGCCCGGCCGCCGACCCCATGGGAGCCGGTTTCCTGACGGTCGCCGTCGCCGACAACGATGGAAACGTTGAGGCGCACCATGGGGCGAATATCGGCGACCCGCAGCCCGCCGACGCGCACGATCTGGATGGCCTGCCAGTTTCCCGATAGCGACGCGGTGACCTGACGGATGCGTGGGTCGGCGGCGCGCGCATAGGCGTCGATGTCGCTGAGCAGTTTGACCTTCTCTTCAAAACTCGGTGATCCGAGCGGATTTACATCGGTGTAGAGGTCGCGGTTGGTGCCCGCGGGGGAACTGGCGACAGTACCCGATGCGCCGCCACGCACGGCCCGAACGGTTTCCCCGGCGCGCGCGATGGCGGCTTCGGAGAGTTCGGTCGAATGGGCATAGCCGGTGGCTTCGCCGGCGACGGCCCGCAGGCCGAAGCCCTGGGAAGTGTCGAAACTGGCGTTACGCACGCGTCCATCATCGAAGGTGATGCTCTCGCTCTGCCGGTATTCGAGGAACAGTTCGCCGTCGTCAGTGTCGCCGATCGCGTTGTCAGTCAAGGCTTCCACCCGCTTGGCATCCATGCCGGTACGGTTGAAGAACAGTTCGTCGGTACGTGCGATATCGCTCATGGCGTTATTTCCTCAACGCTTGCCCCAATGCTTGTCGGGGTCGCCGGCGGCGCACGACGCAACCGCTCATTGCTCTTCCTCAATATGGAACCTGTAACGCGATTTGTCAGTAGCGGGGCGATCAAGAATTAGTCGCAACAATAAATAACGGTACCCGATCCCAATGGCTCGATAAGGGTTTGCCGTTCTGCGACATGGTGTCTCGAATCGCTCTTTCGGGCCATGGATTAACTTGTTGGGAATCCGGCCGTGCTTTATTTATCGAGGTGTTCCTGAAGTTCTGCCCAAGTCGGTGCGCCTCCATGAGACATCGAATTACCAACGGCCGAAGCAAACGGATGACAATGATTTCAACAGGAAACTGGTCTGAAATGAAACGCACAGCAAAGCTGGGTGGTTTCGTTGCGACGGCGGTGACGTTTACCGGAATGTTTGCCACACGGCCGGCATCGGCGCAGCAACCCGAACCATGGCAGATGAATTTTCAGGAGGCGCATTCGTCCCTGATGGAGCAGATCGTCACCTTCCATGACTTCATGCTTTATCTGATTTTTGCCATCAGCCTGTTTGTACTTGCCCTGATGATCTACGTGATTGTGCGCTTTAGCGAAAAGCGCAACCCGACCCCGAGCAAGACAACCCACAACACCATGATCGAAGTGCTGTGGTCGGTGGTGCCGATTTTCCTGCTGGTCGTCATTGGGCTGTTTTCGCTGCCCTTGCTGTTTAACTCCGACGATACGGTTGATGCAGACCTCACGGTCAAGGTGATCGGCCGCCAATGGTATTGGAGCTATGAATATCCCGATCATGGCGATTTCACTTTCGATGCGTTCATGATCCCTGATGACGAGATCAAGGGCGACCAGGTGCGGCTATTGTCGACCGACGAAAACCTGGTTCTGCCAATCGGTAAGAAGATCCGGGTGCTGGTGACGTCGTCCGATGTTATCCACGCATTCGCCATGCCAGCACTGGGCGCGAAGGTCGATGCGGTGCCGGGGCGCACCAACGAAATCTGGTTCGATATCGACGAAGTCGGCATGTATTACGGCCAATGTTCGGAACTCTGCGGCTCGGGTCATGCCTTCATGCCCATCGCCATTCAGGCCGTCACCCAGGCGGACTTCGATGCCTGGGTCGTTCAGGCCCGCGAACAATTCGCCGAAGCGGACGATAACTTGGCGCCGCGACCGGTTCGGGTTGTCCGCGACGATACCTCCGAAGATGCGTCCCAAAGTACTTCTGCCAGCGCGCACGCAAACGCGAATATGCGCTGAGCGGCGAGGAGAGATAGATCATGGTTGACGCGACTGCAGACAGCATCCACGCCCATGCGGACCATCGCCCGACAGGGTGGCGGCGTTACGCCTATTCGACCAACCATAAAGACATCGGGACGATGTATATCGCCTTTGCGATCATTGGCGGTCTGGTAGGCGGGTTGTTCTCGATCCTAATGCGCGCGGAACTGCAGGACCCTGGTGTCCAAATTTTCCTCAGCGACGGCGCCATCGACGGCCAGTTGTGGAATACGGTGATCACCGCTCATGGCTTTATCATGGTGTTCTTCGTCGTCATGCCGGCGGTGATCGGCGGGTTCGGCAATTGGTTCATCCCGCTGATGATCGGCGCGCCGGACATGGCGTTCCCGCGCATGAACAATATTTCTTTCTGGCTGTTGCCGCCGGCTTTGTTGTTATTGGTGGGTTCAGCACTTGTTGGCGATGGCGCCGGCACAGGGTGGACCGTCTATCCGCCCCTGTCATCGGTGGATGGCCAGCCGGGACCCTCGGTCGATATGGCGATTTTTGCCCTGCATTTAGCGGGTGCGTCATCGATTTTGGGCGCGATTAATTTCATCACCACGATCTTTAACATGCGTGCACCGGGCATGAGGCTGCACCGCATGCCCTTGTTCGTCTGGTCTGAACTGGTAACGGCGTTTCTGTTGTTGCTGGCGGTACCGGTATTGGCCGGTGCGATCACTATGCTGCTAACCGACCGTAACTTCGGCACCACATTCTTCGATGCCGCGGGCGGCGGTGACCCACTCCTATTCCAGCACCTGTTCTGGTTCTTCGGCCATCCGGAGGTCTACATTATGGTGCTGCCGAGTTTCGGCATCATCAGCCAAATCGTCTCGACCTTCTCGCGCAAACCAGTGTTCGGCTATCTGGGTATGGCCTACGCCATGGTCTCGATCGGTTTCATCGGCTTCATCGTGTGGGCGCACCACATGTTCACCGTTGGATTGGACGTCGATACCCGCGCCTATTTCACCGTGGCGACCATGGTCATTGCCGTGCCGACGGGCATTAAAATATTCTCCTGGATCGCCACCATGTGGGGCGGCTCGATCCGCCTCGACACACCGATGCTGTGGGCGCTGGGCTTTATTTTCCTGTTCACAGTTGGGGGCGTAACCGGCGTGGTGCTGGCCAATGCCGGCCTCGATGTGGCCTTGCACGACACCTATTACGTGGTGGCCCATTTCCACTATGTGCTTAGCCTTGGCGCCTTGTTCGCCGTGTTCGCCGGTTTTTACTATTGGATCGGCAAGATGTCGGGCCGGATGTATAACGAGACCCTCGGCAAATTACACTTCTGGATCACCTTCGTCGGGGTGAACGTGACCTTCTTCCCACAGCATTTCCTCGGGCTGGCCGGCTTGCCGCGGCGCTATCCCGATTTTCCCGACGCCTTTGCCGGATGGAACTATGTATCGTCGATCGGCTCCTACATCACCGGGGTCGGCGCGCTGCTGTTCGTTTTCATCGTCATCCAGACGCTGACCAAGGGCCGGCGGGTGGAAGCCAACTACTGGGGCGCCGGCGCGACGACGCTGGAATGGACCGTGCCGTCGCCGGCGCCGCATCACACCCACGAAACTTTGCCTGAGCTCGATCCCGTCGAAGCCCATTGATAGCCGTTTGAGAGAGCTACGTTGACCGAAACCGTCCTTAGCACGCAACGCGATAGCGCCATCAGCGCCCCGATTCCGGGCGTCGGCGATTTCGTGCAGTTGCTCAAGCCACGGGTGATGTCGCTGGTGGTCTTCACCGGATTTGTCGGTCTGGTCATCGCGCCGGGGGAGTTGCATCCGGTGCTGGCGATCGTCGCCATTCTGTGCATTGCCGTCGGGTCGGGCGCCGCCGGCGCCATCAACATGTGGTACGACCGCGATATCGACGCCATCATGGAACGCACCGCCAACCGGCCGATTCCGGCGGGGCGCGTCGCGCCCGACGATGCGCTGGTGTTCGGTGGGTTGTTGTCGCTGTTCTCGGTCGCGCTGTTGGGCTTGGCGACCAATTGGGTCGCCGGCGGACTGCTGGCGGCGGCCATTCTATTCTACGTCTTCGTCTACACCATCTGGCTCAAGCGCCGCACGCCGCAGAACATCGTCATCGGCGGGGCTGCCGGGGCGTTTCCGCCGCTGATCGGTTGGGCTGCGGTGACCGGCGATGTGGCGGCAATGCCGTTGGTCCTGTTTGCGATTATCTTTTTCTGGACCCCGCCGCACTTCTGGGCGCTGGCCCTGTTCCGCAGCGGCGATTATGGACGCGCCGGCATTCCCATGCTGCCGGTGGTGGCCGGACGCCGCGCCACCAAGGCGCAGATGCTCGCTTATACGCTATTGCTGCTGCCGCTTACCGTGTCGCCTTATTTCCTGGGCGCCACCGGCATGATTTACGCCGCCGGTGCGGCGCTACTCGGGGTTTTGTTTATCGTCAGCGCGGTTCTTGTATGGATCGAGCCCGATGCCGCCAGCGACCGGCGCGCCAAGCAAATGTTTGGCTTCTCGATCCTCTATCTGTTTCTGCTCTTCGCCCTCTTGTTGGCCGATCTGGCCGTAAATATTGGGAGGCTGTAATGGCCCGCCGGGAATACAGCGAACGTCACCGCACACAGCGCGTTAAGAACATTGCGGTATTGATCGGTCTTTTGGCGTTCTGCGTCATTTTCTATGTGGTCTTCATCACGCGGGCGGGATTATTGGGATGAGTTCGAATACTGAAATTCGCCGCCCGCAGCGGCGCAACAGATATGTCTTCGCTGGTTTGGTCGCGCTGGTGCTCGGTATGAATGGTTTTGCCTACGCCACCGTGCCGGCCTATCGCGCCTTCTGTCAGCAATTCGGCTTCGCCGGAACGCCTTTGGTGGCGTTGACCGCGCCGGGCGACGATGAGGTGCTGGCCGACCGGGAGATCACCGTGCGGTTCAACAGCGACATCGAACCGGCTTTGGATTGGCGGTTTAAGCCGGTTCAGCGCTCGATCAAGCTCAATGTCGGCGCTACCGGTTTGGCGTTCTTCGAGGCGGGCAATCGCCATCCGGAGGCGGTCACCGGCACGGCGACCTTTAATGTGACGCCGCTGAAGGCGGCGCCCTATTTCGTGAAGATCGAGTGTTTTTGCTTCACCGAGCAGACCTTGGCGCCGGGCGAGACGGCACAGATGCCGGTCACCTTCTTCGTCGACCCCGATATTGCGCTGGATAAGAACCTCGACGATGTCGGCACTATTACCCTGAGCTACACATTCTTCCGCAATGAAGAGGCCGATGCGGAGCGTAAATCGGCCCAACTGGCGACCGAAAACCGATCCGTCAACTAAGACGACGGATGTGAACGAGCGAGCATCGAGCGATGAGCGAACAGAGCCACGGCAACCACCCCTATCACATGGTCGAACCCAGCAAATGGCCGATCGTGGGCGCGGTCGGCGCATTTCTGACCATGTTCGGCCTAGTCCTGTTCCTCCATCCCGATACTTTAGGGCCAGGAATGGAATCGTTTTTCGAGACCCTCAGCCTGTGGGTCATCGCACCCGGCGTGATCGTGACCATGATGACCATGATGGGCTGGTGGCGCGATGTCATCGACGAGGCGACGGTGCAAAAATTGCACACCAGTTTCGTGCAACTGGGCCTGCGCTATGGCGTGGCCTTATTCATCGCCTCGGAGGTGATGTTTTTCTCCGCATTCTTCTGGGCCTTCTTCGACGCCAGCCTGTTCCCCAAGGAGGCGGCGGGCTTTATGTGGCCGCCCGAAGGCATTGAGATATTCGAGCCCTTCGGCCTACCCTTGCTCAACACCGTCATCCTGCTGACCTCGGGCTTCACGGTGACCTGGGCGCACCATGATATTCGCGAAGGCAATATGTCTCACGCCGCGCGCATGCTCGGCATATCGGTTGGTCTGGGTTTTCTGTTCACCCTGTTCCAGATATGGGAATATGCCCACGCGCCGTTCGGTTTCACCGATGGTATCTATCCCTCGACATTCTTCCTGGCCACCGGGTTCCACGGCTTCCATGTAATCGTCGGCACTCTATTCCTGGCGGTGAATTGGGTGCGCTGCGCCAAGGGTCATTTCGAACCTGAGCACCATTTCGGCTTCGAGGCGGCGGCCTGGTATTGGCATTTCGTCGACGTTGTGTGGCTGTTCCTGTTCGCCTTCGTCTATGTCTGGACCGCCCTTTAGGGCCCACGCCCTTGGCCGATTATTACCCCCGCCTTTCCAGTGTCGCGACCGGGTTGCGCTGCGCCTGTCCGCGCTGTGGCAAAGGCCGGCTCTATCAAGGTCTGCTGACCCTCCGCGACACCTGCGATAAGTGCGGGCTGGACCTGTCGCGCCTCAACGCGGAAGACGGCGCGGCGTTTTTCATCATTGTCGTTTATTCCGCAATCATCATTCCGCTCGCCCTATGGGTTGAGTTTGCCTTCAAGCCGCCGCTCTGGGTGCATCTCCTGATCTGGATTCCGGTGATCCTGGGCGGCGCCATCGCCCTGATGCGCCCCTTGAAGGCGTGGCTGGTGGCGCAGCACTACAAGCACAATGTCGACGACTATAACCAGTAGCCGTGACCTTTAAGCCGACATTGGGGGCCACCGTCGCGGCGGCACTCGCCGTGCTCATCCTCATCGGCCTGGGAACCTGGCAGCTCGACCGGCGCGAGTGGAAGAGCCAAGTGATCGAGTCCCGGGCCCAACGCGTTACCGCGCCTGCCATGACTTTTCTGGATATCGGCGATGTCGATACCGCTGAATACCGGCCTGTTCGCCTTACCGGCCGCTACCGGGTCGGTGATAGCATCAAGTTGCTCAGTCGCACCCGCGCCGGCAAACCGGGATATCACATCGTTACACCGTTCGAGATTGACGGTGCCGCCCGGGTTGTTCTGGTAGATCGTGGCTGGGTGCCGGTCGATCGCGACCCGGATATCGCCGTGGCGCCAGATGGTCTCATCGAGATTGAAGGGTTTGTGCGCCGGTTCGAAATACCGAACCGCTTCACACCGGACAACGACCCCGTTGCGGGCGACTGGTTTTACCTCGATGGTGACCAGTTGGCGTCGGCATTGAATTTAGATGTCGCACCTATCTATGTTCAACTGGCGCCTGATGCGGCTCCGCCAGGGGCCTATCCGCAAGGTGACGTCCCCAATGTCGCGCTGCGCAATCCCCATCTGCAATATGCCGTCACCTGGTACGCCCTTGCCCTGGTGCTGCTGGTTATCTATGTGATTTTTCACGCCCGACGCCGGGTGGGAGAGGATTAACGGGCCCATGTCATCGAATTCAGCCTACGAAGATCTGGCGGTGCGGTTTCACCGCATCGGTGTGATCGGGGACGCGTTGGGCATCCTCCATTGGGACCAGGCGACCCTGATGCCCGACGGCAGTGCGCCGGCCCGCGCCGAGCAGCTCGCGACCCTGAGCGTGCTGCGCCACGAAATGCTCACCCAGCCCGAGATCGGCGATCTGCTCGAGGCGAGCGGAGAGGGCGCGGGGGACGATTGGCTGCCGGCCAATCTGCGCGAGATGCGCCGCACCTATCTGCACGCCACCGCGGTGCCGGCCGATCTGGTGGATGCGCGCTCGCGCGCCAACGCCGCCTGCGAGATGGAATGGCGCAGTGCGCGAACCGATAATGACTATAAGCGCCTGCTGCCCAGCTTGGAGGAGGTTTTGCGGCTGGTGCGAGAGGTGGCGGCGGCGAAGTCCGACGCGCTGGGCCTGTCGCCCTATGACGCCTTGCTCGATTCTTACGAGCCCGGGGCCCGCAGCGCCGCGATTGACGTTATATTTGAAAATCACGCGGCCTTCCTGCCGGGTTTTCTGGCCGAGGTTTTAGAATTCCAAGCCAGCCTACCCGCGCCGGTAGCCCCGCAGGGACCGTTCCCCATCGAGACCCAGCGTGCCCTGGGCCGACAGCTGATGCGCACGGTCGGTTTCGATTTCAAGCGCGGCCGCTTGGACGTCAGCCATCATCCGTTTTGCGGCGGCAGCAGCGGCGATATTCGCATCACCACGCGCTATGACGAGGCGGATTTCACCTCGTCCCTGATGGGCGTTCTGCACGAGACCGGCCACGCCATGTACGAGCTCGGCCTGCCCGAAGCGTGGCGCTATCAGCCGGTCGGCGGCGCGTTGGGCATGGCGATCCATGAGAGCCAGTCGCTGCTGGTGGAGATGCAGGTTTGCCGCTCGCGAACCTTCCTGACCTACGCCGCCCCGTTGATGCAAAAGGCCTTCGACGGCAGCGGTCCGACCTGGGAATTGGATAATCTCTACCGGCTCTACACCAAGGTCGAGCCCGGTTTTATCCGCGTCGACGCCGACGAGGTCACCTATCCGGCCCATATCATTCTGCGCTATCGCCTTGAGCGCGCGCTGATCGGTGGCGATCTCAGCCTGGCCGATTTGCCGGGGGCGTGGAACGACGGCATGAAGGCGCTGCTGGGTATCATGCCACCCGATGATGCCCTGGGTTGTCTGCAGGATGTGCACTGGCCGGGCGGCGATTTCGGCTATTTCCCCACCTACACCATGGGCGCCATCGCCGCCGCCCAGCTCTACGCCGCTGCTCGCCGCGATGTGCCCGATTTGGAGGCGAATATATCCAAGGGTGACTTCGCCCCCCTCATGGCGTGGCTGCGCACCCACGTCCATTCGCAAGGTTCGCGGGTGACCGGCGATGCGCTACTGACAGCGGCCACCGGCACGCCGCTCGACCTGGCCGGGTTCCAAAGCCATCTGCGCGAACGGTATTTAAGCTAATGCATAACGTGCCTTTATGCTGTTCCGATAATCATAGGTGTCTCACCAAATGAATGACGACGACGAAGGCGTATTGGTGAGTTTCACCACACAAAAAGTGGACGAGCAAAAGCCCGACTCAATAGCTCCGTTGGAAATTGAGCACCAGGTAGACGAGGTAATAGTCGATGGTAAGCTGGAGCAGCAGTACAACCACTTTGTGTACCATTTCGAGAATGGAGAAGCTTATTGTTGGGCGCGCGCCTACACCGAGCATATTGACGAAGTGAGCATATTTGGGCCGTTCATTAGTCGCGAAAGTCTGGATTCAGCTGATGCACCTGAATTCTACAATGACATTCTGGAATATTTGAAAAGGCGATTCGGTCGGATCGACGCCCTGGGCGAAGAAGGCTACGAAACTGTGTGGCAACATCCCAATTTTATTGAACTCGACTAGTTGATTTCGCTCCGGATATTCCGACCCATTGACGACCGCTTGTGACGCTGCTGCCCATTGGATAGGTTAGCGCGCCCAACGAGGAGCGGTTTTACGTGCGCTATATCAGTACCCGAGGCGCGGCGCCGGCGCTGGATTTCGAGGACGTCGTGCTGACCGGCCTTGCCCGCGACGGCGGCCTCTATATCCCCGATCAATGGTCGCCGATCTCGCCCGACGATATCCGCGGGTTTGCGGATGCAGGCTATGCTGACTGCGCCTTTCGGGTGATGCGCCCCTATATCGACGGGGCCTGTATCGACGATGCGGATCTGCGCGCGCTGATCGGCAAAACCTATGCGGTGTTCGACGATCCTGCCGTGGCGCCCCTGCGCCGGCTCGATGATGACACCTGGCTGCTCGAACTGTTCCATGGCCCGACCCTGGCCTTCAAAGACTTCGCCCTGCAGTTCTTGGGCCGCATGTTCGAGCATATTCTGGCCAAGCGCGCGCAGCGCATCACCATTGTCGGCGCCACCTCGGGCGATACCGGCTCGGCGGCAATCGAGGCGTGCAAGGGCCGCAATAATCTCGATATCTTCATGCTGCATCCGGCCGGCCGCGTGTCGGACGTGCAGCGCCGTCAGATGACGACGGTGTTGGCGCCGAACGTCCACAATATCGCCATCGAGGGCACCTTCGACGACTGCCAGGATCTGGTCAAAGGCATGTTCAACGATGAGGGTTTTCGCGACGCGCTGAACCTGTCGGCGGTGAACTCGATCAACTGGGCGCGGGTGATGGCGCAGATCGTTTATTACTTCACCGCTGCGGCCAAACTGGGCACGGCCGATCCGATTTCTTTTGTCGTGCCGACGGGTAATTTCGGCAATGTCTATGCCGGCTATGCGGCCCACCAAATGGGCCTGTCCGATGCCAAGCTGATCGTGGCGTCGAACCAGAACGATATCCTGACCCGGTTCTTCGAGGCCGGCGATATGTCGATCGCGCCGGTCCGCCCATCCTACTCGCCGAGCATGGATATCCAGATTTCGAGTAACTTCGAGCGCCTGCTGTTCGATCTGTTCGACCGGGACGGCGCCGCCGTCGCCGAGGCCATCGGTAAGTTCCGCGAGAGCGGTACGCTGCCGGATGGCGCGCGGCTGAAGGCGGCGGCGGGGGCGGTTTTTTCGGGATTCCGTACGGTCGATGCCGACACGCTGGTGACCATTCGCGAGACCCATGCAGCCAATGGCATTTTGCTCGACCCCCATACCGCGGTTGGGCTCGGTGCCGCGCGGCAGATGGTGCCCGATGGGACCCAGCGCATCGTGCTGGCCACGGCCCATCCGGCGAAGTTCCCCGACGCCGTGGAGAAGGCGACCGGCGTCCGGCCCGAATTACCTGCCCATTTAGCCGATCTGTTCGACCGGGAAGAGCGCTGCGACACCCTCGCCAACGACCTTGCAACCGTGCAATCTTATGTGCGAGACAAGGCGCCTGTAGTGGCTTAAATACCATCTAAGGCTTTGATTTTATGCGTGATATTCAGATAAGCACATTGGCGAACGGATTGCGGGTGGTGACCGACCGTATGCCGACGGTCGAATCCGTCTCGCTGGGTGTCTGGGTACGCGCCGGCACGCGCTACGAACTGCCCCAGGTGAATGGGGTCGCCCATCTGCTCGAGCATATGATTTTCAAGGGTACCGAGCGGCGCAGCGCGCGCGAGATCGCCGAGGAAATCGAAGCGGTCGGCGGCAGCATAAATGCCTATACCTCGCGCGAGACCACCGCCTATTACGCCAAAGTGTTGAAAGACGATACGCCGCTCGCCCTCGATGTGCTGGCCGACATTGTGCAGCATTCGGTGGTCGATGATGTGGAACTGGGCCGCGAGCGCTCGGTGGTCTTGCAGGAAATCGGCCAGGCCCACGATACGCCCGACGATGTGGTGTTCGACCATTTCCAATCCACCGCCTTTCCCGATCAACCTCTGGGCCGGCCGGTATTGGGCAAGTCGGAAATCGTCGGCAGCCTGTCGCGCGATTCCATCGTCGGCTTCCGCGACGAGCATTACCGC